>JBDTNI010000198.1:0-5021 GCA_039933815.1 Betaproteobacteria bacterium | reverse complement strand
GCGTGGTAGATCGCGCTGATCGGGCCGAGTCCCATCGAGCCCGTCGGGAACTGCCAGAACTCGGGCATCAGCCACGGATGCGGATAGGACGAGAGTCCGCGTCCGTTGACCTCCTGGCGATAGTTTGCCAGCCGATCCTCGCCGAGCCGGCCTTCGAGGAGCGCGCGCGCATAGACGCCCGGCGCCGAATGCGGCTGAAAGAACACGAGATCGGCGCCGTCCGGCGCATCGGGGCCGCGGAAAAAATGATTGAATCCAACCTCGAAGATCTCGGCAGCCGACGCATAGCTGGCAATGTGTCCGCCCAGGTCGCCGTAGGCGCGATTCGCGCGCACGACCATCGCCAGCGCATTCCAGCGCATGATCGACGTGATGCGCTCCTCGAGCGCGAGGTCGCCCGGATAGGCGCCCTGCTCCCCGAGCGGAATCGTATTCCGGTACGCGGAATACGGCTGCGAGTGCGCGAGGATGCCGAGCTCCTGCGCATGCGACTCGAGCGTCTGCAGCAGGAACAGCCCGCGCGGGCGTCCGCCGCGGCGTACGGACGCGTCCAGCGCGTCGATCCACTCCTGCGTCTCGCCGGGATCGCTATCGTCGGTCATCGCCGTTCTGGCGCCCACGTGACGTGCATCGAGCGGTTGATCGTCACGACGTCACCGTACCCGGCGGGCCGAACTCCGTCTCCATCTGCCGACTGAACCGGACCGCGGCGCCGGTTTCGTCGTGAACGACGTCGGACCAGCGCACCGGCTCGCCCGACGCGACGGGCCTTCGCAGCGCAACGCGGTGCGCGAGCCCGGGCGGGAGACCGCCGAATGCGAGCGAATCGGCCGCGGGCATCAGCTTGCCGTACACGGTGTAGCCGCCCTCCCCGTCGAGTACCTTGTCTTGACGGAGATCGCGCTTGGCGACGATGCCGGCCTCCGCGGCCCGCCGGGCGAGCAACGGTGCGGCCAGCGCATCCGCCTCGACGTTGACCATCACGATGTGCTTGCCCGAGCGGCAGCACGCGAGCACGTGATCGATGCCCGCCACCGGACTGGCCGTCGCATCGACGACGATATCGATCTCTGGCGCATCGATCACCGCCGCGGCGTCATCGGTCACCTACGGGGTCCTTGCGCCGGACGGCGTCGGCGCAATCGCTCGCATCGAGTCCGTGTTCCGTCCAGCCGGTGGCGGAGAGCGCACGGCGCGCGCGGTCCGGCGCGAGGTCCGCGACGGCGACAACATGCATTCCGCGTGTGGCCCGCGCCTGCGCTGCGAACATCGAGCCGAATTTGCCCGCGCCAATGAGGCTCACGCGCAGTGGGTTGCCGTCTGCCTCGCGCCGTTCGAGCAGACGGTGCAGGTTCACGGACGCCCGGGCGATCGGTCGGGGACCGGTGATGAGCCGGCGGCGCGGGGCGAGATCCGCATCGCCATCCCGTTACGGGGCTGGCCGAACGAACCGAAGCGCGAACCGGTCGGTGGGCACTCTCGGCGCGCCGGACGGATCGTCGCGCGCGTCGGCGGGATTGCGCAGAAAGGCACCTTCCGCGTCCAGCACGAAACCGGCCTGAGCGAGTTCATCGCGGACGACGGCCTCGTCGATCCGATGCAACGTCTTGCCGTCCGCGATGCCGGTGCCCGGCCGCGCCGAATGGTCGACGACGACGAGCCGCCCGCCGGGCTTCAACGCCGCAAACAGCCGCTTGTTCATCGCGGCGCGATCGACGGGCAGGTACGTGATGTCGTGATAGTTGAGGACGATCGTGACGAGGTCGAGTCCGCGCGCGTCCCCGGGCACCGGGTCGTCGAATGGGCGTTCGACGACGACGATGTTCGGCTGCGGATGCTCGGCGAGGCGTCGCGTCAGCGCGGCGCCGGCGCGCGGGACCTGCGCCCACACGCGCCCCGCGTCGCCGACGGCGAGCGCGAGCAGTTGCGTCGTGTAGCCCCCGCCCGCCGACACGTCGAGAACCCGCATGCCGGGCCGGACCCCGGTGAACGAAAGGAACTGCGCCGGCTTGCGCAACGTGTCGGTCTTCAGATCCTGTTCCATTCGAACCGGGCTCGCGACCACGGCGCCGTAGGCACTCCCGTCGCGAGGACCCGATGACGTGCCACAACCGGCGCTGAGGACCGCCATGTACGCGACGGCGACGAAAATGGCTGCTCTCATGGGGTCATCCAGGTCTTCGCCCGGCCCGAAGCGGCCGCTCGCGGTTCGCGCCGGTGTGGCGGGAGGCGAACAGTCTAGCGCCGATGCGCCGTCCAGGCACCGCGGGGTGCGATTCGAACGCGCGCCGGTCTGCTCGACCGCCGACGCCAGGGTCCGCGGGACCGACCGTCACGCCGTACGCGCCGGGCTCGCGTCGCCCCGACGCTCAAGCCGCGGCCGGCTTGCCCGCCTGACGCATCGCCCGCGCGTCGAGGATCGACGCCACGAGCTCCACGACGTCGGCGCGCGGCGCGTCGTCGATGAACCCCGCCGCGCCCAGCCCTCGCAGATGATCGGTCAGCGCAGCGTTATCGCGCACCTGTGGCGCAAGCACGAACACGACATCGGGCGCCACTGCCGAGCCCTGCTCGTGCGCCAGCAGCAGGCGATGCATCTGCATCACCGACAACCCGTCCTTCAGCGGCAGGTCGAGCTCGAGCAACAGCAGGTCGAACCGCGCGCCGGCGTCGAGCCGCGCGATCGCCTCCTCGCCGTCGGCGACCTCGACGACGGCGGCGTCGGTGGATTCGACGAGCGTGCGGATCACATGCCGCGTTTCCGACCGCGCGTGTGCCACCATCACGCGCCACCGGGGTCCCGAATGAATGGAGACGACATTGGACATGGTGTCAGGCGGGTGCTGCTCGCGCGCTCCTGGAAGCTTCGTCGGTCGGGTTGCCCGTGCCTGCTGGCCGCACTCTACAATCCGCCGCGGGGACGTACCATGCGAAAAATAGCACGCGCGGGCGATTGACGACACGCGACACGCGCGGCAACGGCAGCGGCTGCCGGCGTATAACGTGGAACCCCGCCGCTTTCGGGATGTCTTGCCTTATGCGGTCGCCATGACTCTTCGCGCCGCGGAATTCGAATGACGACCTTGCTCGAAGAACCCCGTCCCGCATCGGTGCTGCCGAACCCGGCAGACCCGCCGGCGTTGCCAGCGCATTCGGACGCGTTCGTGCTGTTCGGCGCCACCGGCGACCTTGCCTACAAGAAGATCTACCCGGCACTGCAGGCGCTCGTCCGATCGGGCGACCTCGACATGCCGATCATCGGCATCGCGCGCGGCGGCGGAACCCTCGACTCGCTGCGTGCACGCGCCCGCGACAGCATCAGCGAGTATGGGGGCCTCGACGACCAGGCGTTCGCGAAACTGTCGAAGCGGCTCGTGTACGTCGACGGCGATTATCGTGAGGCTGCCACGTACAACCGCGTCAAGACCGCGCTGGGGGCGTCGACGCGTCCGCTGCACTACCTTGCCATTCCGCCGAGCATGTTCGGTTCGGTCGCGCAGGGCCTGGCACGCGCCGGATGCGCCGACCACGCACGCGTCGTCGTCGAAAAACCGTTCGGCCGCGACCTCGCCTCCGCTGTCGCGCTCAACGCGACGCTGCACGATGTGTTCCCGGAAGACACGATCTTCCGCATCGATCACTACCTCGGCAAGGAGGCCGTCCAGAACCTGCAGTACTTCCGGTTTGCGAATGCGTTTCTGGAGCCGATCTGGAACCGCGAGCACATCGACAGCGTGCAGATCACGATGGCCGAACACTTCGGCGTGCAGGGTCGTGGCAGCTTCTACGAAGAAGTCGGGGCCCTACGCGACGTCGTGCAGAACCACCTGTTGCAGGTGGTCGTCCTGCTCGCGATGGACGCACCGTCGTCGAACGACGCCGACACGATCCACGCAGACAAGCTGCGCCTGTTTCGCGCGATGCGCCCGCTCGATGCGGCCGACGTCGTGCGAGGCCAGTTTCGTGGCTACCGCAACGAGCCCGGCGTCGCCGCCGATTCCCGCGTGGAGACGTTCGCAGCGCTGCGGCTCTGGATCGACAACTGGCGGTGGTCAGGCGTGCCGTTCAATATCCGCGCGGGCAAGGCGCTGCCGATCACGGCCACCGAGGTCGTCGTCGACCTCAAGCGACCGGCAATGTCGATCTTCGATGAACTGCCGCAGTCGCTGTCCAACTACTTTCGTTTCCGGCTGAGCCCCGAAGTGCTGATCTCGGCCGGCGTGCGCGTCAAGGCTCCCGGCACCGTCATGCGCGGCGAACCGGTCGAACTCGTCGCGCGGCACGAGCCGCAGGGCGAGCAGTTGCCCTACGAGCGGCTGCTGCGCGCAGCGATGCACGGCGACGCGTCGCTGTTCACCCGAGACGCCGCCGTCGAAGCGGCGTGGCGTGTCGTCGACCCTGTGCTCGACGCGGCGGCCACGCCGGACATCTACGAGCCCGGACAATGGGGCCCGGCCTCCGCCGCCGCGATCGCCGGCGACGGATGCTGGTGCGATCCCGTTCCGGAAAAGAGCGCCCCTTGCTGAACGGCGGCCACGCGCCCCGCAGCCCCGCGGGCGCCTGTGTAAACCGTCGTTCGCCGCGGCGCGGGCGAACCCGTAACCTGTATCCGACCGAGGACTCCGCATGAACGGTACGTCATCGCTACGCGACATCGGCCAGAGCCTCTGGCTCGACAACATCACGCGCGACCTGCTCGACGACGGCACGCTGCGCCGCTACATCGACGAATTCGCGATCACGGGACTCACGTCGAATCCGACGATCTTCGACGAAGCCATCGGCGGCACGCGCGCCTACGACCCCGCGATCCGCGCGGCCGCGAACTCACCGGCGCCCGACGAGGCGCTCTTTTTCGACCTGGCGCTCGACGACCTGCGGCGCGCCGCCGACCTGTTCAAGCCCACGTTCGATGCGACGGACGGGCTCGACGGCTGGGTCTCGATCGAGCTGTCGCCGCTTCTCGCTTCCGACACGCCGGGCAGCATCGCAGCGGCCCGAAAGATTCACGCGCAGGCCGC
>JBDTNI010000197.1:0-5033 GCA_039933815.1 Betaproteobacteria bacterium | reverse complement strand
CTACCGACGCGCTGGCGCAATTGCGCGACGCGATGCACGAACTCGAGGGTTTCGGTTTCGACAAGGCCAAGTCCGCGCAGCAGTTGCTCGGCGGGCGCGTGCGCGCGATGCTGGCCGACAAGGGCATGCGCAGCGTCGCCGCGCCGGGTTTTCAGGCGCCGAGCGTGGTCGTCAGCTACACGGACGACAAGGACATCCAGTCCGGTCGCAAGCTGACCAGCCTGGGCTTGCAGACGGCGGCGGGTGTCCCGTTGCAGTGCGACGAGCCGGCCGACTTCATGAGCTTCCGGATCGGTCTCTTCGGTCTCGACAAGCTGCGCAACGTCGAACGCACTGTCGCGAGCCTCGACGAGGCCTTCAGCCAGCTGACGGTTCCCGCCTAGTGACTGGATAGCAGATCGTTGCGTCGCGCCGGCTCAAACGCCGGCGAGTGCGGCGAGCAGCGGTCCGCAATCCGCATCGATCTTCAGCGACAGCAGCGGATCGGCGCGCGTACGTCCCTGATTGATCGCTGCGATCGGCCGGCCGAGGGCGGCCGCCCATTCGCAGAACCGGTAGCCCGAGTACACGGCGAGCGACGATCCGACCACGAGCAGCGCGCCGCCATGCTCGAGCGCCAAGCGCCCAGCGGCGACTCGCGGCTGCGGAACGTTCTCTCCGAAGAATACGACACCGGGTTTCAGCGTACCGCCGCACGCCGCGCATTCGGGGACGACGAATTGCGCCAGCGCGTCGTCGTCGACATCGGCGTCCCCATCGGGCGCCGGCTGCACGTCCGCCGCCTGCAAGTGCGGGTTGGCCGCCTGGAGGCGCCGCTGTAGTGCCTCGCGCAGGACGGGACGTCCGCACTGGAGGCAGGCCGCGTGATGGATGTTGCCGTGCAGTTCGATCAACCTTTCGCTTCCCGCGCGCGCATGCAGCCCGTCGACGTTCTGCGTCGCGACCCCGGCAATGAGCCGGCGGCGTTCGAGCGTCGCCAGCGCGTCGTGGGTGGCGTTCGGGCGGGCGCGCGCCAGCACCGGCCAGCCCGCCATGCTGCGTCGCCAGTAGCGCCGCCGAGCCTCGGCCGAGCGGACGAAATCCTGGTAAAGCACCGGGGCCGACCGCCGCCACCGGCCGTCGCGATCGCGATAGCCGGGGATCCCGGACGCCGTGCTCACACCCGCACCCGTCAGCACGTAGGGGAACGGGTGGTGTGCCAGGAACGCGCGCAGCGCGTCGAGCGCAGCGCCGGTTTCGGACGCGATGGGCATCGGTCAAGGAATCGTGCGGACCCGGAGTACGGCGAGGCGCTGGCGGTCCGGCGTCGCCGCTGCGCTTTTGTTTTCGCGCGGCGGGTCCATATTATCCCGAAACTCCCGTCGGGAAAGGGCATCGGCATGGTCGAACTGCGGCGGTCGGGCGAGCGTGGGCACGCGAATCACGGCTGGCTGGATTCGTTCCACAGCTTTTCGTTCGCGGGCTACCACGACCCGCGTCACATGGGCTGGGGAGCGCTGCGCGTGATCAACGAGGATCGCGTGCAGGCCGGGCAGGGCTTCGGCACCCACGGCCACCGCGACATGGAGATCATCAGCTACGTGCTCGACGGCGCGCTCGGACACCGGGATTCCATGGGCAACGGGTCGACGATCCTGCCCGGCGATGTCCAGCGGCTGTCAGCCGGCAGCGGGATGACGCACAGCGAGTTCAATCACGAGCGCGCCGCCCCGACGCACTTCCTGCAGATCTGGATAGAGCCCGACGAGCGGGGTGGTGCGCCTTCGTACGAACAGCGGCATTTCGACGCCGCTGACAAGCGGGGACGCCTGCGCGTCATCGCGTCGCGCGACGGCCGCGACGGGTCCGTCTCCATCCGACAGGACGCGCTGGTAATGGCGGGGCTTTTCGAAGGCGACGAGTCGGCGTCACACGCGATCGCGGCGGGCCGGAAGGGCTACGTGCACGTCGTTCGCGGCCATGTCGACGTCAACGACCTCGTGCTGGGTGCCGGCGACGCGTTGAAGACGGAGGCGGGCGACATCGTCATTCGCAACGGCGACGACGCGGAAGTGCTCGTCTTCGATCTGCCGTCGGCGGCGGGCTGACGTGGCGCGCCCCGAGTCGCAGACCACGCGCGTCGATGCCCGCAAGCGCACTGCGCCGCCGCGCGGAGGGCCCGGCCGCGCGCCAGCGGAAGGTGCGTCGACAAGCCGCATCCCGCCACGGCGCACGTGGCTGCTGTTTGCCGTCGCACTGCTCGTCAACTTCATCGCCGTGCGCTATTTCATGCCCGGCGCCGACGCGCCGCTGACGGTGCCCTACACGCTGTTCAAGATCGAGGTCGGCAAGCGCAACGTCCAGTCGATCTACAGCCGCGGCGAAACGCTGAGCGGCCGCTTCGTGACGCCCGTGACGTTTCCCCCGTCGGGCGAGGTGCCCGCCGCAGACGGCGCGCGGCTGAAAAGCGGGTCGGGAATGCCGCGTCGCGGGCCGCCGCGCACATCGGTGAATTTCGTCACGACGCTGCCCGCATTCGCCGATCCGGGTCTCGAGCGGTTCCTGATCGAAAACAATGTCGAGATCAGCGCGGAGCCCATCGACGAAGGATCGAACCCGATCTCGACGTTCATCTTCGGCTTCGGACCCGCGGTGCTGCTGATCGCGTTCTACGTCTGGCTGTTCCGTCGGACGGCGCAGCAGGGCGGACTCGGCGGCGGATTGATGGGCATCGGCAAGAGCAAGGCGCGCCGCTTCGACCAGGAAGGCGACACGAAGGTCACGTTCGACGACGTCGCGGGCATCGACGAGGCGAAGAACGAACTCGTCGAGATCGTCGACTTCCTGCGCGATCCGCCGAAGTACACGCGCCTCGGCGGCACGGCGCCGAAGGGCGTGCTGCTCGTCGGCGCACCCGGCACCGGCAAGACGCTGCTCGCCAAGGCGGTCGCCGGCGAGGCCGGCGTGCCGTTCTTCTCGATGAGCGCGGCGGAATTCGTCGAGATGATCGTCGGCGTCGGCGCTGCGCGCGTCCGCGATCTCTTCAAGGAGGCGCGCGAGCATGCGCCGGCCATCATTTTCATCGACGAGCTCGACGCGATCGGGCGTGCGCGCGGGCCTGTGGCCTTCGGCGGGTCGTCGGAGCAGGAGCAGACGCTGAACCAGATCCTGACGGAGATGGACGGGTTTTCGAGCCGCGAAGGCATCATCGTGCTCGCCGCGACCAATCAGCCGGACGTGCTCGACCGCGCGCTGCTGCGGCCCGGGCGCTTCGACCGCCGCGTCGTCGTGAATCTTCCCGACCGGACCGGGCGCGAGGCGATCCTCGCCGTTCACACGCGCCGCGTTCCGCTTGCAGGCGATGCGAGCCTCGGCGAGCTCGCTGCGGCGACGCCTGGCTTCTCCGGCGCGGAATTGAAGAACCTGGTCAACGAGGCGGCGCTGCTCGCTGCGCGGCGTGCACGCGACAGCGTCCGGCAGGTCGACTTCATCGATGCGCTCGAAAAGATCGTGCTCGGTCCCGCGCGCCCGATCCTGCTCAGTCGCGCCGATCGCGAGCGCATCGCCTACCACGAGGGCGGGCATGCGATCCTCGGCCTCGTCGTTCCCGGCGCGGACCCGGTGCACCGGGTGACGATCGTGCCGCGCGGCCAGGCCCTCGGCGTCACTTACCAGCGGCCCGACAGCGACCGCTACAACTATCCCGAATCGTACCTGCGCGCGCGCATCGTCGGCATGCTGGGCGGGCGGGCCGCGGAGGAAATCGTCTACGGCACCCGGACCACCGGCGCGGAGAACGACATCGAGCAGGCGACCGCGCTCGCGCGCCGGATGGTGACGCGCTGGGGCATGAGCGAGCGGATCGGCATGGTGCAGCTCGCGCCCCGGGACAATCCGTACCTCGCCGGCCAGGAAAGTTACGGCGGCGCGAAGCCGTTCAGCGAAGAGACTGCGCAGGCGATCGACGCCGAAGTGCGCAGCATCATCGGCGACAGCCACGACGAGGCGAAGCGTCTGCTGAATGCGCACCGCAGGCAGCTCGACGCGCTGGCCGAGGCGCTGCTCGCGCGCGAAACGCTGAACGAGGAGGAGATCCTCGCCGTCACCGGCTTGCCTCCGGCGCCCGCGTTGCAGACGGCGATGCTGCGCGCAGGGGGCGAAGCCGCGCAGATTGGCTAGCGCCTGTAACGCCGTGACGCAACAGCGCGTTCAGTACCTGCGCTTCAAGGCGCGCTTCCCGGCCCGCGATCCGATCGGGCCTACATCGACGGACCGAGCCGGCTCACGACCTCGGCGCCTTCACCGACGATCTCGCCGAACGTCAACGTGCCCGATGCAACGTCGAGCAGCTTGTCCATCGCTGCGGCCGCCATCGCGTCCTGCGGCGTCGCGTTGCGCAAAACGGCTGTCGCGTCGACATCGATCTGCTCGGTAAGACGCGCGCAGGCATCCGGGTGCGCGCTCATCTTCAGCGTCGGTGCGACGAGGCTGCAGTAGCTGTTGCCGATGCCGGTGGTGAACACGACGATCTGCGCGCCGCCTGCCACCATCGCCGTCATCGACTCCGGCGAGAAGTAGGGCGTGTCCATCAGGAAAAGACCGGGTCCGCGGGGGCGTTCCGCCGGTCGCAGCAGGCCGACGATCGGCTGGTTGCCGCCCTTGGAGACGGCGCCGAGCGCCTTCTCCTCGATTGTCGTAATCCCGCCCGCGCGGTTCTGCGGACCGGGGTTCTGCGCCCGAATGTCGCCGCCCACGGCGTGGACCATTCGCTCCCGGTCGAAAACCGCGCGCAGGATGCGTCGCGCAACGTCGCTGTCCGCCGCGCGTCCGGCAAGGAGGTGCTCGGCGCCGGTCCATTCGACCGTTTCGCTGAACATCGCCTGGCCACCGCCGGCGACGATCGCTTCCATCATCCGGCCGGCCATCGGATTGCACACGAGGCCCGACGTTGCGTCCGAATGGCCGCATTCGACCGCGACGCACAGATCCGCGATCGAGCACGCGTCGCGGCGCAGCGTCGACGCGTCCCGGACCAGGCGCGCCGCCGCGCGAAC
>JBDTNI010000196.1:0-5051 GCA_039933815.1 Betaproteobacteria bacterium | reverse complement strand
GACCAGCTGAAGAGATCGCTGTAGGAGACCGCGCGACCCGAACCGGGCCGCGCTACGGCTTCGTTTCGGCGAACGACGGGCGCTTGCCGAGCTTCCCGGCGAGTCGCTCGAGATTCGGATACTGCGCGCGCCAGTCGAGCTCGGCGTGCCGCAGATCGAGATAGCCGAGCGCGCACCCGGTGGCAATGTCCGCGAGCGAGCAGCTCTCGCCGTGGCACCACGCACGCTCGCCAAGCTCCTGCGCGAGTTCGGCGACGCCCTCGGCGATCTTGCGTCGCTGCCGCGCGACCCAGTCTTCGCTCTGCAGCGCTGCCGGCCGGCGACGCTCGACGACGATGGCGACGGTCGCGTCGCATACGCCGTCGGCGAGCGCCTCCCATTTCTTGACGGCGATGCGCTGCCGCGCAGGTTCGGGAATCAGGCGCGACACGGGACTGACGAGGTCGATGTATTCGACGATCACGCGGGAGTCGTACAGATGCGTGCCGTCGTCGAGAATGAGAACGGGAAGCTTGCCGAGCGGGTTGTACGCGTGGACCGGGTTGCCGGGATCCCACGGCGACTCGGCCGCGATCTGATATTCAACCTTCTTCTCGGCGAGCGCGATCCGAACCTTGCGAGCGTACGGACTCGTCGTCGACGCGATCAGTTTCAGCACGGAGGATGCGAGCCAACGGGAGCCATGCAGCGGGAAACCAGTATAGCATCGCGTGATAAAATTCAACGCTGCGATCCATGCCATGAATGCCGCCGAACACGCCCGCCTGACAGCGCTCTCGCCGCTCGACGGGCGTTATGCGGGGAAGGTCGACGCGCTGCGCGAACAGTTCAGCGAGTTTGCACTGATCCGCCAGCGCGTGCGTGTCGAGGTAGCGTGGCTGCTCGCGCTGTCCGACGAGGCCGGCATTCCCGAAGTGCCGCGGTTTTCCGACGATTCACGCGCCGCGCTGACGTCGATCGCGGCGTCGTTTTCGGTCGACGATGCGTTACGGGTGAAGGAGATCGAGCGCACGACCAACCACGACGTCAAGGCCGTCGAGTATTGGCTGAAGTCGCGCGTCGCCACTATCGCGCAGATCGCGCAAGTGTCCGAGTTCATTCACTTCGCGTGCACGTCCGAGGACATCAACAACCTCGCGTACGGTATCGCGCTGCAGGAGGCGCGGGAGGCGACGCTGCTGCCGCTGCTCCGGTCGATCGCCGCAGACCTTCGCGGTCTGGCGCACGCGCACGCGAAGCGGCCGATGCTCGCGCGCACACACGGCCAGCCCGCGACGCCGACGACGCTCGGCAAGGAGTTTGCCAACGTCTGTGCGCGGCTCGACCGCCAGATCGCGGCGTTCTCCAAAGTGCCCGTGAAGGGAAAGATGAACGGCGCCGTCGGCAATTACAACGCGCACGCGGTCGCCTACCCCGCGCTCGACTGGGAACACGTCGCCGCGCGCACCGTCGTGGCACTCGGGCTCGAATTCAACCCGTACACGACGCAGATCGAGCCGCACGACGGCATTGCCGAGTACTGCGATGCCGTGGCCCGCGTCAACACGGTGCTGATCGACCTTGACCGCGATTTGTGGGGCTACGTGTCGATCGGCTACTTCCGGCAACGGATGCGCGAAGGGGAGGTTGGATCGTCGACGATGCCGCACAAGGTGAACCCGATCGATTTCGAGAACTCGGAAGGCAACCTCGGTTTCGCCAATGCGCTGCTGCGGCACCTGGCGGACAAGCTGCCGGTGTCGCGCTGGCAGCGCGACCTCACCGACTCGACGGTGTTGCGCAACCTCGGCGTTGCGCTCGGACACGCGACGCTCGGCTGGTCCGCGCTGCGGCAGGGCCTCGCGAAACTCGACGTCGACGGTGCGAAGATCGCCGCCGATCTGGATGGCAACTGGGAGGTGCTCGCCGAGGCAATCCAGACGGTAATGCGGCGCCACGGGCTGCCCGAGCCGTACGAGCAACTCAAGGCGCTGACGCGCGGACGCACGGGCATGACGCGCGAATCCCTGCGCGCGTTCATCGAGACGCTGGACCTGCCGGACGACGCACGCGCGCGGCTTCTGGATCTCGCCCCGTCGACGTATGTCGGGCTCGCCGGCGCGCTCGCCGGCCGGATCTAGTGGCCTGGAAGGGGGGAAGGTCCTAACCGGCGCCGTCGGTGCCGCGCGCCTTCGCGGCGCGGCGCTCGCTGATGAACGTGGTGACCGCGGGCAGCAGCGAGACGACCACGATCGCGATCACGATCTTCGACAGGTTGTCCTTGACCCAAGGAATGTTGCCGAACAGGTATCCGGCATACACAAGCAGGGCGATCCACAGGCATCCGCCGATCAGGTTGTACGACAGGAACCGGCGGTATGACATCCGCGCGACGCCGGCCAGGAACGGGGCGAAGGTCCGGATGATCGGAATGAAGCGGCCGATGATGATGGTCACGCCGCCGTAGCGGTCGTAGAACGCCTGCGTGCGTCGCAGATACTCCTGACGGAACCAGCGGGAATCGGCGCGCTGGAACGCCTTCGGGCCGATGTAGTGTCCTATCGCGTAGTTGACCGAGTCGCCCAGCACGGCGGCGACGACGAGCACGGCGACCAGCACGTGGACGTTCAGGTTCGCGACGGCGACGACCGTGCCCGCGATGAACAGGATCGAATCGCCCGGCAGGAACGGGCACACGACGAGCCCCGTTTCGGCGAAGATCACCGCGAACAGGATTGCGTACAGCCACGGGCCGGATTGCATGGCGAGCGTGGCCACCGTCTGGTCGAGCGCCAGCAGCGAGTAGACGATCGTCGTCAGCATCGGGGCCTCGTCATCCTGCCCACAGCGCGGCCTGCCGGCGCACGACGTCTGTCAGCGTTTCCGTCTGCACGAACGCTTCGCGCAGCCACGCCGCATGGTTGCCCTGCTCGACCATCGCGAAGAGCCCAGAGAACGCGTCGTTCGCGCCGAGTGCCTGCGCGTGCGGGGCGAGCGCCCTCAACGTCTCGCGCAAGTCGTCGCCGACGGTGCGCGAGCGCCCGCTCGCGGCGTCGATCAAAAGGCCCGCGAGGCCATGGCGACAGGCCTGGAACCGGTTGTGGCTGTGCGTGAGATACAGGTCCGGCGTGACTTCGATCGGTCGTTCCTGCCACAGCCACCGTGCGAGCGCCTGCGCGAAGGCGGCGATCTGCGCGGCCCGGTCGACGGTCAGCGGCGTGTCGCACACGCGGATCTCGACGGTGCCGTACTCGGGCTTCGGGCGGACGTCCCAGTAGAAGTCCTTCATGCTGGCCACGATGCCGAGGTCGAACATCCGGTCGTAGTAGCGATTGAATTCGGCCCACGACGCGACGAGCGGCATTGTGCCCGACAGCGGAAATGCATTGACGACGGACAGGCGGGACGAATCGAAGGCCGTGTCGACGCCCTGGTAGAACGGGCTCGACGCGGCGAGCGCGATGAAATGCGGCACGTAGCGGATCAGCGCGTGGTTGAGGTAGATCGCATCCTCGGCGCTGGCGCAGCCGATGTGCACGTGCTGGCCGAATACGGTGAACTGTTTCGCGAGAAAGCCGTACTTTTCCGACACCGACAGGAAGCGTTCGGTCGGATAGATCTTGCGATCGCTCCACTTCTGGAACGGATGCGTGCCGCCGCCCGAGATCGCGACGTTCATTTTGCGCGCATGGCGGACCAGCACGTCGCGCGTGCCGTGCAGCTCGGCCAGCAGTTCCGGATAGCGCTGGTGCACGGACGTGTTGATCTCGACCATGCTTTGCGTGATCTCGGGCTTCAGCTCGCCGCCCGGCGCCTCGCGCGTCGCGCGCCGCAGCAGGTCATCCGCATCCGGCGCAAGATTGAAATCGCGCGTGTTGACGAGCATCAACTCGAGTTCGACGCCGATGGACAGCGCTGCGGAAGTCTTGAATTCGAGCGTGGGCACGGGCGGTTTCAGTCGCGCGCGCCAGGCGCGCCTTCGCCGGCGCGGATGAGCGCATAGCGCGTCGCGATCGGTCCGAGAAGCTGCAGGATGGCAATGCCCGACACGACGATCGCCGCGAGGCGGGCGCCGAACTCGGGCGCGATATCGTAGATCGGCTGCGTCATCCCGAGTGCCAGGCCCGCGATCGGCGTGAGCGCCAGTCCGAGCGTTCCGGCTTGTCGCATCGAGATGTGGGCGGGCCACGCCAGCGCATACAACGCAAGCATCTTCCCGAGCGTCCGCGCGACGATGAACGCGAGGCCGATCCACGCGACGGACCCGAGCTGGTCGGGCCGCAGCGTCGCGCCCGTCAGCACGAACAGCACGACGAAGAAGATCTGCGCCGCGCGCCCGAACTCGACGTCGATCAGCCGGTGATGACGGTCGAGGTTGCGGGCGCAGACGCCGAGGACCAGCAGCGATAGCAGCACCGACAAATGCAATGCCTGCGCGGCGCCGACGGTCACGATGACGACGCCGACGGCGAGGATGAACTGCGGCGCGGCCGATTTCCCGAGCCAGCGCGCGAGCAGCGTCATCGACAGGAACGCGACATAGCCCAGCAGGAACGACCCGGCGATGAGCCACAGCGCACGGGCGATCGGGTTCCACGACACGCCCGCCGCGCGTGCCTCGATGAACGGCAGCAGCAGCGTGATGCCGAGGGTCGCGATGGCGTTGTTGAGCGCCACGTGCCACAGCATCCGGCGTGTTACGGGTCCCTCGGCCTTGAGTTCATTGGTGACGAGCAACACGACGGCCGGCGCCGTGGCCACGCCCAGCGTCGACGCAACCGCGGCTTCGAGCGTGTCGATGCCGATCAGCCAGTGCAGCAGCACGAACATCGTGACGAACGACAATGCGCTTTCGGCCACGCCCATCGGCAGCAGCCACCGATCGTGGCGGGCCCAGCGCAGATCGAGCCTGCGGCCGAGGTCGAAGACGATCAGGCCGAGCGAAAACTCGGCGAGCACGCGCAACTGTTCGACGGTCGAATCGTCCAGCCAGTTCAGCATCCCCGGACCCAGCAGGAATCCCGTCGCGATGTACCCGGTGATCGCCGGTACCACGCGCGTGTTTCCGGCGA
>JBDTNI010000195.1:0-5064 GCA_039933815.1 Betaproteobacteria bacterium | reverse complement strand
GGACCCGCCTGCGGCCATCCCGGCGATGCGCGCGAACAGCATCGCACGCACCGATGCGCGCTCATACGCGGGGCCCACGGCGACGGCGCGCGCGGACGGCCCGGTGCTGGTAGTCCGAGAGATCGGCGGCGTCCACGCACTCGCCGGTGTTGGCGCCCAGCGCTGAATTGACGCCGTAGATGGCCGTGTCGCCTGCGGCGTGGCGCAGGACGACGTCACGCGCACTTGCGATGCGCGCGGCGACTCCCGGAGCGAGCTCGACCGCGGCGCCGTGGCGCGCGACGGCGACGACGTCGGCGATAGTCGTGCGAATGGCGCCGCCGACGCGAACCGGCGTCAACGCACGATGCCCTTCGCCTTCAGGAAGTCGTGCGCGACGTCGCGCGGCTCCATCTTCTCGCCATCCACCTTGTAGTTCATTTCGGCCATTGTCGATTCGTCGAGCAGCGCGCTCACCCTGTTGAGGGCGTCGGCGAGCTTCGGGTTGGCGTTCACCGTCTCGGTGCGCACGACCGGCACGACGTAATAGGGCGGCCACAGGTTCTTGTCGTCCTTGAGGCGCGTGAGCTTGAGCGCGCTGATCATCCCGTCGGTCGCATAGCCGTTGACGACATCGACCTGCTTGCCCGCGATGGCCTGGTAGCGCAAGCCGATCGCCATCTGTACGTCTTCCTTGAACACGATGCCGTACTTGGCCTTGAGGCCGGGCAGCCCGTCTTCGCGGTCGCGAAATTCCGGACCCGCGCCGAGCTTCAGCTTGCCGGCGACTTTCGCGAGGTCGCTCAGCGTCTCGAGCTTGTACTGCGCGGCGGTTTCGGGCCGGACGACCATGTTGTACGTGTTATTGACGGGCGCCTCGTTCAGGACAGTGAGTCCCTTCGCGGCGTACTCGGTCTTCACTTTGTCGTACACGGCCTTGCGATCGCTCATCGCCGGCTGCTTCAGCACGGCGAGCAGGATCGTGCCCGTGTATTCAGGATAGAAATCGATCTGCTTCTCCTCGAGCGCCTTGTGCGCGATCAGCGTGCCGCCGAGGTTGAGCTTGCGCTCGACCTTGATGCCGGCGGCCTCCAACGCCTGCGCATAGAGCTCGGCGAGGACGAACTGCTCGGTGAAGTTCTTCGATCCGACGCGGACCGGCTGCTGCGCCGATGCAGGCGCGGCGGCGAGAAGCACGGCGGACACAATCAGGCACAGCAGCGGGTGACGCAGCGGAATTCGCATCGAACGGCTCCTCAAGGGATACTGCGGAAGATCGGCGTGGCCGGAGCGCGATTCTCCGGCCGTGGCGGGGAAGGGTCAATCGACACCGATGGTCGCATCGCGACGTCGTTTTGCACAGCGCGGCCGACGGCATCCGGCTTTTCCGGCAAACAAAGGCTCATCCGGGCTCGCGATAGGCGGTCGCGTCGGTGCGTCGGGCATGGCGTAACAGTACTCGATACGCCGCCGCGGTCGCCGGCGCGAACCCGTCGAGCAGCAGGCCGCGGCGCACGTCGGCGAGCGCATCGGCGCTGGCGACCGACAGGAGCGACGCCGCTAGCCTCCGCCGCGACTCGGCCGGCGTCGTGGCGGCCGCCACGAGCGGCGGCAATGGCGTCAGCGGCGTGCTGGCGAGCGTGCGCAGCTGCGCGGCGGTGGCGGGCTCGTGACGGCGCAAGAGATCGTGCCACCACGAGTCGATCGGTCCGGCGTCGATGCGCCCGTCGAGCACGGCGTCGACAATGCGCCGCGGTGTCTGCAACGGCCCGACGACACTGCCGAAGAAGCGCCCATCCGCTGCGGTTGGACGTTGCGAGAAGAAGTGGCGCGGCGCGTGAAAGCCGCTTTGCGAATGCTCGACCGTAGAGCCGAATCGCGCGCCGCGCAGCGCGTTGGCGTCGTTATAGGGCGCGTCGGTCCGCACGACGATGTCGGTGCAGTAGACAGCGCGGCCGCCGTAGCGCGGCGGTGATGGCAGGGGAGCGGCCAGCACGCGCGGCCGTGCCCGAGACGGATCGGCCCAGGCGGCCAGCGGGTAGCCGCAGATGAAGGCGCAGCCGAGATCGTCCCGCTGCCACAGCCGTTCAAGCGGCGCGGGGGCGGCGTGGGCAACCACTTGCAGGGCGACGCCGCTGTCTGCCGCCACCCACTCGAACAGCCGGCGCCACAATTCAGCGACGTCGTCGTTCACCGCATACATGCGCGCATTCGCCACGAGCGGAGCGCCGCGCGGCGCCGCGGCGCTCATCGATAGCGGAGCGACTGTCCGATGCCGAGCCGGGCCGCCTTATCCAGCATCGCGGCGCCGAGCGCGATGTCGGACAGCGACAGCCCGCGATGCCAGAAGAGAATCGTCTCGTCGTCGCGTTCGCGTCCCTGCTTCCGGCCGGCGACGATTTCGCCGAGCTCGGCGTGCAGCGTGTCCTCGGTCAGCCGGCCGGCCTCGACGTGCGCGCGCAAGGCCCCGAATGATCCGCCCCTGCATTGCCCCCAATCGTCGACGACGACCTTGTCCATGATGTCCGTCAGCGACAGCTCGACGGCGCTCATCGTCCCGTACGGGATGACGAGCGAGCCGGGTGCAATCCACGCCGTGCGCAGCATGGGCTGCGGTTCGGGCAGTCGCGACGCCTCGACGACGATGTCGGCGCCGCGCACGCAGGTTTCCCAGTCATCGGTGGCGCGGACGATCTTGCCGAGCTCGTCGGCGAGCCGCGATGCGAACGCCGCACGGGATTCCGGTCGGCGCGAGTGGACGCGAATCTCGTCGAAATCGAACAGATGGTCGAGCAGCCGCACGTTCCAGTACGCCGTACCGCGCGCCCCGATGTGGCCGAGGACGCGGCTGTCGCCACGCGCGAGATGCCGCGCGCCGATGGCGGTGACGGCGCCCGTGCGCATGTCCGTCAGACCGGCCGCGTCGATGATGGCCACCGGCCGGCCCGTCGTCGGGTCGAACAGCGACAGCAGTCCCATTTCGGAAGGCAGCCCGAGCGTATAGTTATCGACGAAATCGCCGACGACCTTCACGCCGGCCAGCGCCAGCGGTGCCACGTGACCGCGCAGGACGTTGAAATGGCCGTTGATCGCGGTGCCGTCGGCCGTGCGGCCGGGCACGAGGTGCACGCGCGGCTCGATCACCGTGCGGCCCTCGCCCTGCGCGCGCAGACCGGCCTCGACGGCAGCGATGATCTCGTCGTCGGTCAGTTGCAGCGCCTCGACGTCCGGACCGTTCAGGTAGTCGAGCGTCAGCATGGGTGAGGAAGTCGCGGCCAGGGAACGACGCCGTTCGTGGGCTGGGTTCGGATGATAGTAGCGCACCGGCCGCGACGGGTAGCGGGTCACCCGGGGCCGATCGGGAGGCAGGATTGTCATGCTGCAACGGGCAAACATGCCGTGGACGCGGCGCCGCGACGGCGTCGTGCGTGCGCCGCGCGGCACCGCGCTCACCGCGAAGTCGTGGCTGACCGAAGCGCCGCTGCGGATGCTGATGAACAATCTCGATCCGGAAGTCGCCGAGAACCCGGCCGAGCTCGTCGTCTACGGCGGCATCGGGCGCGCGGCGCGCAACTGGGAGTGCTATGACGCGATCGTCGCGGCGCTCGAGCGGCTCGAAAGCGACGAGACGCTGCTGATCCAGTCCGGCAAGCCCGTCGGCGTTTTCCGCACGCACGCCGACGCTCCCCGCGTGCTCATCGCGAATTCGAATCTCGTGCCGCACTGGGCTACGCTCGAGACGTTCAATGCGCTCGATCGTGCCGGTCTGATGATGTTCGGCCAGATGACGGCCGGCTCGTGGATCTACATCGGCAGCCAGGGGATCGTGCAGGGAACGTTCGAGACGTTTGTCGAAGCCGGACGGCAGCATTACGGTGGCGTGCTGGACGACAAGTGGATCCTGACGGCGGGCCTTGGCGGCATGGGCGGCGCACAGCCGCTGGCAGCGACGATGGCGGGCGCGTCGATGCTTGCCGTCGAGTGCCAGCAGAGCCGCATCGACATGCGCCTGGCGACGCGCTACCTCGACCGCCAGGCGCGGGACCTCGACGAGGCGCTCGCGCTGATCGCGCACGCGTGCGCGATGCGCCGGCCGTTGTCCGTGGGATTGCTCGCCAACGCGGCCGACGTGCTGCCTGAGATCGCGCGCCGCACGGCGAACGGCGCGCCGTCGCCGCACATGGTGACCGACCAGACGTCCGCGCACGACCTCGTCAACGGCTACCTGCCGGCGGGCTGGACGGTCCAGCGCTGGCAGTCCGCGCAACGGGATCCGTCGCAGCATGCGGCGCTGATGGCGGCGGCGCGGCGGTCGATCAAGGACCACGTCGAGGCCATGCTGGCGTTTCATGCGCGGGGCGTCCCGACATTCGACTATGGCAATAACATCCGGCAGGTTGCCCGCGACGAAGGCGTGGCGGATGCGTTCGACTTCCCGGGCTTCGTGCCCGCGTACATCCGCCCGCTGTTCTGCGAAGGGAAGGGGCCGTTCCGCTGGGTGGCGCTGTCCGGCGATCCCGAAGACATCGCGAAGACCGATCGCAAGGTACGGCAGCTGTTTCCGAACGATGCGGCACTGTTGCGCTGGCTGGACCTCGCGGGCGAGCGCATCGCGTTTCAGGGATTGCCGGCGCGGATCTGCTGGCTGGGGCTGGGCGAGCGGCACCGCGCGGGACTCGCGTTCAACGCGATGGTCGCGAGCGGCGAGCTCAAGGCCCCGATCGTCATCGGTCGCGACCACCTCGATACCGGCTCGGTGGCAAGTCCCAACCGCGAGACGGAGTCGATGGCCGACGGGTCCGACGCCGTGTCCGACTGGCCGCTGCTGAACGCGCTGCTGAACACCGCCGGCGGCGCGACATGGGTCTCGCTGCACCACGGCGGCGGCGTCGGCATCGGTTATTCGCAGCACGCGGGGGTTGTCATCGTCTGCGACGGCACGCCCGAAGCCGCGCGGCGAATCGAGCGCGTGCTGTGGAACGACCCGGCGACGGGTGTCATGCGACACGCCGACGCCGGTTATGCCAGGGCCATCGAGGTTGCGCGCGAACGCTCGCTCGACCTGCCGATGCTGCGCGGCTGACG
>JBDTNI010000194.1:0-5068 GCA_039933815.1 Betaproteobacteria bacterium | reverse complement strand
TCGGGCTGCTCGCACGGACGCGGATCGACGACGCGCGGCTCGCCGAGCTTCAGCGATCGCTCGTGCTGTCGCACTCCGCGGGGACGGGCCCCGTGCTCGACGATGCGGTGGTCCGCCTCGTGATCGCGCTCAAGGCGGCGTCGCTCGCGCGAGGCCTGTCGGGCGTTCGGTGGCCGATCATCCAGACGCTCCTCGATGCGAACAATCGCGGCGTCGTGCCGTGCATTCCGTCGCAGGGCTCGGTCGGAGCGTCGGGCGACCTCGCGCCGCTCGCACACCTGTCCGCGGTGCTGATCGGCGAAGGGTGGGCGCGCGTCGGATCGCGCACGCTGCCGGGTCGCGATGCGCTTGCCGCGGTGGGTCTCGCCCCGATCGAGCTCGGACCGAAGGAAGGCCTCGCGCTGCTCAACGGTACGCAGGTTTCGACGGCACTCGCGCTCGCGGGGCTGTTCGCGGCGGAGCGCGCGATGTGGGCGGCGTTTGTCGCCGGTGCGATGTCGGTCGACGCCTGCCTCGGCAGCGACGTTCCGTTCGATGCACGCATTCACGCGGCGCGCGGCCACCTGGGCCAGATCGAGGCGGCCAGCCATTACCGCGCTCTGCTCGCCGGCAGCGGGATTCGCGCGTCGCACGCGCACTGCCATCGCGTGCAGGATCCGTACAGTCTGCGCTGTCAACCGCAGGTGATGGGCGCGTGCCTCGACCAGCTGCGCCACGCCGCCGCGGTGCTTCTGACCGAGGCCAACGGTGTCTCCGACAACCCGCTGGTGTTCGCGGACACGCACGAGATCCTGTCCGGCGGCAACTTTCACGCGGAACCGGTGGCATTGGCCGCCGACGGCATCGCGCTTGCGATCGCCGAGATCGGTGCGATGGCCGAACGGCGCGTGGCGCTGCTGATGGACTCGAACCTTTCCGGGCTGCCGCCGTTTCTCGTCGAGGATGGCGGCGTCAATTCAGGCTTCATGATCGCGCAGGTCACGGCGGCGGCCCTCGCGTCGGAGAACAAGGCGCTCGCGCATCCGCGCAGCGTCGATTCGCTGCCGACGTCGGCCAACCAGGAGGACCACGTCAGCATGGCGACGGGCGCGGCGTTGCGGCTGCTGCCGATGGCTACCAACACGTCGGCGATCGTCGCGATCGAACTGCTGGCCGCGGCACAGGGCGTCGAGTTGCGGAAGCCGCTGCGTTCATCGGTTTGCCTGCAGGATGCGCTGGCCACAATCCGGCGCGCCGCGCCGTTCTGGGCGCGCGACCGCGCGTTCGCACCGGATCTTGCCGCCGTCAAGTCTGACGTCGAGGCGGGGATCTTCGACCGCTTCGTGCCGCTTGGTTACTGAACGCTGGATGGCGCCGCGTCGCCCAGTGCGCCGCGGATCGCCGCCAGCGTGATCACGCCCACGACGCTGCCCCGGTCGTCGACGACCTCCGCAGCGTCGGCAGTCGCCGCGAGCAGCGTGGACAGCGCCTCGCGCAGGTCGCCGTCGCGCCGGACTGACGGCGCGTCGGGCGGCACCGTGTCGGCTGTCGAAAAGTCGACGACGCGCAACAACCCGAGCCGCTTCAGCGCGCGATCGCTGCCGACGAACGCGTCGACGAACGCGTCTGCCGGTCGCGCGAGAATTGCCTCGGGTCGATCGAACTGAACGAGCCTGCCCGCGCGCAGGATCGCGATTCGCGTGCCCATCTTCAGTGCCTCGTCGATGTCGTGCGTCACGAATACGATCGTCTTGCGCAGCGTGGCAAGCAACCGCAGGAACTCGTCCTGCAGCGACGCACGGGTGAGCGGATCGAGCGCGCCGAAGGGCTCGTCCATCAGCAGCACCGGCGGGTCGGCCGCGAGCGCGCGGGCGACACCGACGCGCTGTTTCTGGCCGCCCGACAGCTCGCGCGGATAGCGGCCGCGATAGCGGGCCGGATCCATGTCCACCCGCGCGAGCAACTCGTCGACACGACGTTCGATCCGCGCGGCGTCCCAGCCGAGAAGCTGCGGTACGGTGGCGATGTTCTCGGCGATCGTCATGTGCGGAAACAGACCGACCTGCTGGATGACGTAGCCGACCGAGCGCCGGAGTTCGACGGCGTCGACGTGCGTCACGTCGCGTCCGGCGATGCGGATGCGGCCGCTGTCGGGCTCGATCATCCGGTTGATCATCCGCATTGTCGTCGTCTTGCCGCAGCCGGACGGCCCGATCAGCGCGGCGATCTCGCCTTCGCCGATCGTGAACGAGACGTCGTCGACGGCGGGCGCGGGCGAATCGCCGAACCGCTTCGACAGATGCTCGACGTCAATCATGCGCCACGCAATCCCGGCGGCGTGAGGCGCCGCTGCACCGCGCCGAACGCGTAGTCGGCGCCGAGGGCGAGCAGCGTCACCGGTATCGCACCGACCAGAAGCTGGGGGAGCGCCATCATCGCGATGCCGGCAGTGATGAAATCGCCGAGGCCACCACCGCCGATGAATGCGGCGAGCACGGCACCGGAGATGACCTGGATTGCCGACGTCCGCACGCCGGCGAAGACGACCGGAAGTGCCAGCGGCCATTCGATGCGCCGGAGGATGCCGCGCGCCGTCATTCCCATGCCCCGCGCGGCGTCGACGATCTCGGGATCGATGCCGCGCACGCCGACGATCGTGTTGATGAGAATCGGTGGCAGTGCGAGCAGCGACAGCGCAAAAAGGCTGGGTGCGAAACCGGTGCCGAGCACCGGCATTACCAGCGCAAGCACCGCGAGCGATGGTAATGTGCGGCCGACATTGGCGACGTTGATCGCAGCGAACGCCGTGCGCGGCCGATGCGCGGCGAAGAGGCCCGCCGGGATGGCGAGTGCGGCCGCGATCGCGAGCGCGGCGGCGGACAGCGCCACATGGATGCCCAGCGCGCTGAAAAAGTGCTGCGGATGCGCGGCGGCATAACGCCAGGCTTCGCTGACGAGCATCGCGTCAGGCGGCCCGCCGGTTTAGCGTGCGCTCGAGCAGCGCCAGCGCGGCGTCGACGACGACGGCGAGCGCGCAGGCTGTCAGAGCGCCGGACCAGATCTTCGGTGCGTGATCGCTCGCGATTCCGCTGAAAATCAGCGTACCGAGTCCGCCCGCGTTCACGTACGCGGCGACGACGGTCACGCTGATGACGGTGACCGCGGCGACGCGCAGCCCCGCGACGATGACCGGTGCGGCCAGCGGAAGCTCGATCCGCAACAGCCGCTGCCTAGCGCTCATGCCCATGCCGCGCGCCGCATCGACGACGTCGGCCGACACGCCGCGAATCCCGATGGCGATGTTGCGGATGAGCACGACGAGGGAGAACGCGACCATCGCGACGATCGCGTTGGTGCGCCCGAGCCCCACCAGCGGGATCAGCAGCGCGAGGAACGCGAGCGTCGGAATGGTGTACAGCAGTCCCGCGATGGTCATCGCCGACGCGTAGACACGCTGACTCCGTGCGGCGGCGATGCCGACCGGAAGGGCGACGGCGAACGCGATGCCGAGCGCCGTCAGCACGATCGTCACGTGCTGGCCGAGTGCGACGGCAACCTGGTCCCAGTTGCGCAGGAACCACGTCATAGAAGGGCGCCTGGTATTGCCGCGACGACGCGCGCGCGGATCGCGTCGACGTCGGGGCCGAGTGGCCGATCGACGTCGAGTGCCGGCACCGTTTCGCGGACCTGCTGGTACACGAGTCGCGTTCCGGTACCGAGCGATGCCGGATCGAGACCGCGAAGATCGATGGCCTGTGCGGCGACGAGAAGCTCGATGGCGACGACGTATTGGACGCGCTCGACCATTTCCGCCAGCCGCTCGACCGAGCCAAGCGCCATCGTCGCGTGGTCCTCCGCACCCTCGGAGACGGGCAGGAAATCGAGCGACGCCGGGGTCGCTCGCGCGCGAATCTCCGACCACAGCGCGGTCAGCGTCTTCTGCAGTGCAGCGAAGCCCGAATGCGCGGGCCCGTGCCGTGTCAATTGCAGCGGCAGCCCGGTGAACGCAGGTGACATGAAGCGGATCACGCGCTCGGCCGCGAGGCTCGACGCCTGCGCCAGCGCGATCGCCGCGGCGTCGAGCGAGAGTGTCAATGCGGGGACGTGGAAATTGCCGTTGGACAGCATCGCGGCGTCGTCGGCAATGACCAGCGGACTCTCTGCCGCGCTGTTGAGTTCGACATGAAGCTGGTCGCGCACGCTGGCGAGCGCCGCGTGCAGCGAACCCTGCACCTGTGCGACGACGCGGAAGCTCAGCGGATCCTGTACGCGGCGTGCGGCACCCGGCGCCGTGAGCGCGCCGCCGTCGAGCAGCGCCCGCAGCGCTGCCGCCGCGTCCACCTGGCCCGGGGCGGGACGCGCACGGACGGCACGCTCGTCGAGCGGTGACAGGTTGGCGCGAAAGCCTTCGAGCGAAAGCGCGATTGCGCACCGCCACGCGGCCGCCGTGCGCAGTGCGTCGTCGATCACGAGCGCGGCGCGTCCGATCGTCGCGGCATTCGCGCTGATCAACGCGAGCCCGTCCTTGGGCCCGAGCACGACCGGCGAAAGTCCGGCGCGCCGCAGCGCGTCAGCGCCCGCCATCACGTCGCCACCGAATTCGGCGGCGCCTTCTCCGATCAGCGGCAGCGCGAGGTGCGACAGCTGCGGCAGATCGGCGACGCCGATCGAGCCGTACCGTGGCACCACCGGGTGCACGCCTCGGTTGGCGAGCGCGACGAGCGCGTCGAGCACGACGGGCGATACGCCGGACCCGCCTGCGGCCATGCCGGCAATGCGCGCGAACAGCATCGCGCGCACTGACGCGCGCTCGTACGCGGGGCCTACGCCGACGGCGCGCGCGCGGACGGCCCGGTGCTGGTAGTCCGAGAGATCGGCGGCATCCACGCACTCGCCGGTGTTGGCGCCCAGCGCGGAATTGACGCCGTAGATCGCCGTGTCGCCTGCGGCATGGCGCAGGACGACGTCACGCGCACTTGCGATGCGCGCGGCGACTCCCGGAGCCAGCTCGACCGCGGCGTCGTGGCGCGCGACCGCGACGACGTCGGCGATAGTCGTGCGAATGGCGCCGCCGACGCGAACCGGCGTC
>JBDTNI010000193.1:0-5069 GCA_039933815.1 Betaproteobacteria bacterium | reverse complement strand
CGCGACGACGTCGATTTGCTAGAATCGGTGTCGTCGTATGACGACGCAGCAGGGCTCCTCCTCGACGCGTTCGTCGCGGGCGACCTACCAGGCGGAACCGGCCAGATCTTCGACTGGGCGCGCCTGACCCCCCGCGTGCGGGGTGGGCTGTCCCGTCCGCTGATACTGTCCGGCGGACTCGATGCGACCAATGTCGCGCGCGCGATACGTGACATCCGGCCGTGGGCGGTCGATGTCTCATCAGGGGTCGAGGAACTCGACGCGAGCGGCGCAACGCGCCGCGGCTTGAAGGATCCCTCGCGGATCCGCGCGTTCATGCAAGGAGTACGAAGTGCAGATGGCGGAGCTGTCCCGGTTGCATGACCTGCCCGACGAGCGCGGGCATTTCGGACCCTACGGTGGCGTGTTCGTCGCCGAGACGCTGATCAGCGCGCTCGAGGAGCTGAACGCGCAATACGCGCGCTATCGCAACGATCCGTCGTTCGTGGCTGAGTTCGAACGCGAGCTCACCCATTATGTCGGCCGTCCGTCGCCCGTGTATCACGCGCAGCGCTGGTCGGAACAGCTGGGCGGCGCGCAGATCTGGCTGAAGCGCGAGGACCTGAATCACACGGGCGCGCACAAGATCAACAATTGCATCGGCCAGGCGTTGCTCGCGAAGCGTCTCGGCAAGCGGCGGGTCATCGCCGAAACCGGCGCAGGGCAGCACGGCGTCGCGACGGCGACCGTGGCCGCACGGTTCGGCATGGAATGCATCGTCTACATGGGATCGGAGGATGTCCGGCGACAGGCGCAGAACGTCTACCGGATGAACCTGCTCGGGGCGACCGTCGTGCCCGTCGAATCCGGTTCCAGGACGCTGAAGGATGCGTTGAACGAGGCCATGCGCGACTGGGTGACGAACGTCGACTCGACGTTCTACATCATCGGCACCGTCGCCGGCCCGCATCCGTATCCGATGCTCGTCCGCGATTTCCAGAGCGTGATCGGACGCGAGTGCCTGACGCAGATGCCCGCGGCGGCGGGTCGCAAACCCGATGCCGTCATCGCGTGCGTTGGCGGCGGCAGCAACGCGATGGGCATCTTCCACGCCTACGTTCCGGATGCGGAAGTTCGGCTGATCGGCGTCGAGGCGGCGGGTGACGGCATCGAGACCGGCCGCCACGCAGCATCGTTGGCGGCGGGCACGCCGGGGGTGCTGCACGGCAACCGAACCTACCTGCTGCAGGACGCAAACGGCCAGATCATCGAGACGCACTCGGTGTCGGCGGGTCTCGACTATCCGGGTGTAGGGCCGGAGCACGCGTGGCTCAAGGACACGGCGCGCGCCGAGTACGTGTCGATTACCGACGACGAAGCGATCGCGGCGTTCCACACGTGCTGCAGGATCGAGGGCATCATTCCGGCGCTCGAGTCCGCACACGCGCTCGCGTACGCGGCGAAGCTCGCCCCAACGCTGGCGCGCGACAAGTTGCTGCTCGTCAATCTGTCCGGGCGCGGCGACAAGGACATGGCAACGGTGGCCGAGCGCGCGAAGTCCGGCCACGCGCCCCGAAGCTGATGAAGCGCATCGACGACGCGTTCGCGCGCCAGCGCGCCGCCGGCCGCACCGTGCTGATCCCGTATGTGACGGCCGGCGATCCGTCGCTCGCCGCGATGCCGGCCATCCTCGACGCGCTCGTCGAGGCGGGCGCCGACCTGATCGAGCTCGGCGTCCCATTCTCGGACCCGATGGCGGACGGCCCGGTCGTGCAGCGCGCGTCCGAGCGCGCGCTCGCGCAGCAGGTCGGCCTCGGCGACGTGATCGCGCTCGTTGCGGCGTTTCGCCGCAGCAACGCCTCGACGCCGATCGTGCTGATGGGCTACGCGAACCCGATCGAGGCGATGGGCACGGATGCGTTCGCCACGCGTGCGCGCGACGCCGGTGTCGACGGCGTGCTCGTCGTCGACTATCCGCCCGAGGAGGCCGGCGATTTCGCCGCGCTGCTCGTGTCCCGCGACATCGCGCCGGTATTCCTACTTGCGCCGACCACGCCCGAGTCGCGCATCGAACGCATCGCGGCGATGGGTCGCGGCTACGTCTACTACGTGTCGTTGAAAGGCGTCACCGGTGCCGCGCATCTCGACGTGGCGGATGTCGCGCGCAAGCTGGCCGAGATCCGGCGCCACGTTCGCATTCCCGTCGGCGTGGGATTCGGAATCCGCGATGCCGCGGGCGCGTGCGCGATCGCCGCCCACGCCGACGCGGTCGTCATCGGCAGCCGCATCATCACGGAGATCGAGCACGGCGCGCCCGCCGAAGCGCCGAGTCGCGCCGGAAGTTTTCTCGCGACGATCCGCAGCGCGCTCGATGCGCGTGCGCGGGCACCCGCCGCATGAGCGCGCACACGACGCCGGACGGACCGCGATGAGCTGGCTGCAGAAGCTGCTGCCGCCGCGCATCAAGAGCACGCCGGGCGTCCGCAAGACGCCGGTGCCCGAGGGCCTGTGGGTCAAATGCGCGTCGTGCGAATCGACGCTGTATCGGACGGATCTCGAGAAGAACCTGATGGTCTGCCCGAAATGCAGCTTCCACAATCGCGTGTCGGCGCGCGAGCGGATCGAGCAGCTGCTGGATGTCGAAGGTCGGTTCGAGATCGGTTTGGAAGTGTTGCCGGTCGACAGCCTGAAGTTCAAGGACACGCGGCGCTACCCGGAGCGGCTCGAGGTCGCGCTCGAGGAAACCGGCGAGACCGATGCGCTCGTCGTCATGCAAGGCAGCGTCAGAAGCGTGCCGCTCGTGCTTGCGACGTTCGAGTTCAACTTCATGGGCGGCTCGATGGGGTCGGTGGTGGGCGAACGGTTCGTCCGCGGCGTGCGGGTCGCGTACGACAACCGGCTTCCGTTCGTCTGCGTGTCGGCCTCCGGCGGCGCGCGCATGCAGGAGGGCGTGCACTCGCTGTTCCAGATGGCCAAGACGACTGCCGTCCTGCAGGAATTGACCAGGGCGCGGCTGCCGTTCATATCGATCCTCACCGACCCAACGATGGGCGGCGTGTCGGCATCGTTCGCATTCGTGGCCGACGTCGTGCTCGCCGAGCCGGGCGCGCTCATCGGATTCGCGGGTCCGCGAGTCATCGAGCAGACGGTGCGCGAGAAGCTTCCGGAGGGATTCCAGCGCGCGGAGTTCCTCGTCGAGAAGGGCGCGATCGACATCATCGTCGACCGGCGACGGCTTCCCGACGAGCTCGCACGGCTGCTGGCGATGCTGACGCGGCAGCCGCAGCCGACGCTGGCCGCCTAGCGGACGGCGTTCCGCGGTGCGTCCGCGCGACGCGTTACCGCGCAGCTGTCCCGCGAATCCGCAAATGCGTCCGGTGACGCTCGCAGGCTGGCTCGACCATATCGAGACGCTCCACGCGCGACCGATCGCGCTGGGGCTCGAACGCGTTGCGATCGTCGCGAAGCGCCTTTCGCTCGACGTCGAAGCCACGGTCGTCACCGTCGCCGGCACCAACGGCAAGGGTTCCACGTGCGCGCTGCTGGAGTCCATGTACCGCCACGCGGGATTCCGGACGGCGCTCTACACGTCGCCGCACCTGCTGGCGTTCAACGAGCGCATCCGCATCCGGGGCGTCGACGCTGCGGACTCGGACATCGTCGCCGCGTTCGAAGCCGTCGAAACCGCCCGGGTCGACGGCGATGCGGTTCCCCTCACGTATTTCGAGTTCAGCACGCTCGCGGCGCTGCGCCTGTTCGTGGCAGCGCGGCCCGACGTCCTCGTTCTCGAAGTCGGCTTGGGCGGACGGCTCGATGCCGTCAACATCGTCGATGCCGACGTCGCCATCGTCACTTCGATCGGCATCGACCACGTCGATTTCCTGGGTGCGACGCGCGAGGCCATCGGGCGGGAGAAGGCCGGGGTCTTCCGTCCCGGTCGGCAGGCGGTCTGCGGCGACGCGGACCCGCCGCAATCCCTCGTCGATTACGCGCAGGCGATCGGTGCGCCCCTGTGGCGCGCCGGACGCGATTACTCGTATGACGTCGCAGGAACGCAGTGGACCTACCGCGGACCGGCAGGCAACCGCCATGCGCTGCCGCTGCCGGCGCTCCGCGGCGCTTACCAGCTCGGTAATGCGGCGACCGCGCTCGCTGCGATCGACGCGTTGCGTGACCGGCTGCCGGTCAGCGCGGGCGCGGTACGCGACGGACTCGTCAACGTCGAGCTTCCGGGGCGCTTCCAGGTGCTTCCCGGCCGCCCGGTGGTCGTGCTCGACGTTGCGCACAATCCGCACGCCGCGCGCGTGTTCGCGCAGACGCTGCGCGACATGTCGTATCACCCGCGCACCCTTGCCGTATTCGGCATGCTTGCCGACAAGGACGTCGTCGGCGTGGCCGGCGAACTGCAGATGCGCATCGACGGCTGGTACGTCGCGCCGCTGCCGGGCCCGCGCGGCGCACCGGTCGCTCGGCTCGCGGCGGCATTGCGGGCCGCGGGTGTCGACGATTCCTCGATTCACGAATACCCGACGATCGCCGATGCATTCGACGCCGCGCGCAGCGATGCGAACGACACTGATAGAATCGCGGCCTTCGGCTCGTTCCTGACCGTGGCCGCGGCGCTTGGTGCGGCGCGCGAACGGCATTAGCGCGCCGCGATCGAAATGGCAGAACCGGCGGATATCAACGTAGACGAGTTGCGGCGGCGCGCGCGGCGCCGCTTAGTCGGTGCGGTCGTTCTCGCGCTCGGCGTGGCCGTCGTCGTCCCGATGCTTCTCGAGACCGACGAGAAGCCGCTCGGTGAAGACGTGTCGGTGAAGATTCCACCGATCGACGAAGGCAAGTTCGTCAACCGGCTCGCCGAGAACCGTGCGAAGGACGCCGCCGGGAAGCCGCCGGCGAAATCGGACACGGCGAAGGACGATGCCGGTGCCGCGCCTCCGGCAGTACCGTCCGGTCGCTACGACACGCGGCTTCCCGATGCCGCCGAGGGTCCATCGCCTGCAACAGCCACCGACGCGAGCGCGGGTGTCCCGGCCGTCGCGGCGGTCAGGCCGTCACCGCCAGCCGTGGTGGCCGCAAAAGCGCCC
>JBDTNI010000192.1:0-5090 GCA_039933815.1 Betaproteobacteria bacterium | reverse complement strand
GATCGTGCTCGCGCTGGTCGCGTGGCTGGCGCTGCGATTTGGCACATTGCTGCTCGACGTCGTTTGGACGCCGCTCTTTCCGTGGGACGCATGGATACAGTGGGCGACGAAGGCGCGCGTGTGGTACTCGCTGTCGCAGATCGTACCGTTCGGCCGCACCGACGCATGGTTCGCGGCCGGCGGCGCGATCTGGTTCGATGCGTCGCCCAACTATCCGGCGACCGTGCCGCTCTGGCAGGTCTGGTCCGGCATCGCTCTGGGTCGCTGGGACGACGCGCTGATGAACCTTCCGTGGTGGATCACCGCCGTGGCGCTCGCGGCGTCGGTGTACGGTGCGCTGCGCTCCGAAGGACTCGACGCGTGCACGTCGACGATCGCCGCATGGCTCGTCTCTTCGCTGCCGCTTGCCAACGTCCATGTAGCCCTCGCCGGCTACGCGGATCTGCCGATGGCAGCCTACTACTGCGTCGCCGCGCTGGCGATGTGGCGCTGGTCGCTGTCGCGGGCGCGCGGATTCCTCGCGCTGACGATCCTGCTCGCCGTCGCCTGCACGACGATCAAGACGCCGGGAATCGTCTGGGCGCTGACGCTCTCGGCCGGCGTCGTCGCCGCGCTGATGCGCGCTCGCAGCGAGCGAGTCCTCGCCGTCGCGGCAGGCGGCGTCCTCTTCGGTCTCGCGATCCTCGCGCAGACGAGCCCCATCGTGCTCGGGTACCGGCTCCATCTCGACTTCGCGCCCGCGTGGCAATCGCTCGTCGACAGCCTGTTCCTGCTCGGCAGCTGGCATCTGCTGTGGTACGCGGTGATCGCTGCTGCGATCGTGACCCGATCGACACTCCGCGAGTTGCCGTACGCTCCGCTGTCGGCGACGATTGCCTTCGGCGCGTTGTTTCTCGCGATCGCGTTCGCGTTCACGAATGCGCGCAACTGGGTCAGCGACCAGACGACGATCAATCGCGCGTTGCTGCACCTCGCGCCCCTCGCCACGGTCTGGACGGTGGTTGTCGTCGATGCATGGTGGCGCCGTCTGCGTGTGACCAGCTTCGAAACCGCCCACGCGACGGCGGTGGAATCAGCAGTCGTCGCGTAAGCTCGAACGTACGACCGATGCGCCACCTGAGCGGCGTCACACTCGCCTGTATCGATACGCTGAACCACGCGCTCGCACTGCGCGCGCTGGCGCAGTGCCGAACCGGGCTCGCGTTCGACGAGACGCTGCTCCTGACCGATGCGCTGCCCGCGGGCGTCAGCGCGCCCGACGGCATCTCCGTGCAGCCGATCGAGCGACTCGCGTCGCGCGACGACTATTCGCGGTTCGTCCTGAAATCGCTCGGCGCCCACGTCAACACGCCGCATGTGCTGCTGATCCAGTGGGACGGCTATGTGATCAATCCGGCGTCGTTCGAACCGGCGTTCACCGCGTGCGACTACGTCGGCGCCAAGTGGTCGTGGCACGACGACGGCATGCGGGTGGGCAACGGCGGCTTCTCGATGCGCTCACGCAAGCTGCTGGAGGCGCTGCAGGATCCGCGGATCACGCTCGTCGACGCGGAGGACGTGACGATCGGCCGGGCGTTCCGCCCGCTGCTCGAACGCGAGCACGGCATCCGCTTCGCCGACGAAGCCGTTGCCGACCGTTTCGCGTTCGAGGCCGCATACCCGGTGGGTCGCCCGTTCGGCTTTCACGGACTCTACAACTTCTGTCGCGTCGTGCCCGAGAACGAGCTCGCGGAACTGGCGCCGACGCTGTCCGACGCGATCGCACGCTCGATGCAGTTCGGACAACTGCTGCGCAACTGTGTTGCGCTCGGACAGTGGCGCGCCGCCGAGGCGCTTGCGCGTCGCCGCGTCGCGGCATTGCCGGCAGACGGCGAAGGACACGCGCTGCTGGCCCGCGTGGAGGCTTCGCGCGCCCAGGGACCTTCGGTCGCGCGCAACGATCCCTGTCCTTGCGGTAGCGGCAAGCGCTACAAGAACTGCCACGGCGCGCTCGGCAACGCCGGGCGTTCGACGGCAACCACCGCGGCGGCGACTTCGTCGCCGGCGCTCACACCTCGAACGGACCTGCGCGCGAGTCCGTCGGCCCGGGCGCAGCAGGGCTTCGACGCGCATCGGCGCGGCGACCTCGACACCGCCGAGCGAGCGTACCGCGACGCGTTACGCGACGAGCCTGCGCACCCGCTGGCGCAGCACTACCTCGGCGTCGTGATGTTCCAGCGATCGCGCTTCGTCGACGCGCTGCCGTTGCTCGAGCGCAGTGTCTTGCAAGTGCCCACGGAGCCGGAATTCCACAACAACCTGGGGCTGGTGCTCGCGGCGCTCGACCGGAACGACGACGCCGTCGCTGCCTATCGGCGTGCGTTGCAGCTGAAGCCCGATCACGCCACCGCGTCGAACAATCTCGGCCTCGCGTTGCAGGCAGCCAATCGCCTGACAGAGGCCATTGCCGCCTTCGAGCGCGCCGTGGCGGTGACGCCGGCGTTTGCGGCCGCGCACTGGAACCTCGCGCTCGCGCTGCTCGCCAATGGCGACTACGCCGACGGATGGCGCGAATACGAATGGCGGCTGCAGCTGCCCGAACTCGGGGGGCGGACGCCGCCTTCGTCGCTGCCGCGCTGGCGCGGAGAGCCGCTGGATGGGAAGACGCTGGTTTTGACGGCTGAGCAGGGCATCGGCGACGCGGTGCAGTTCACGCGATTCGCACCCGCGCTGGCGTCACGCGGCGCACGGGTCATCGTCCAGGCGGCCGCGACACTGTGTCCGCTGCTAGCGACGGCGCCGGGCGTCGATGCCGCGATCGCCGTCGACGTGCCGCTGCCGCCAGCCGATTTCGCGCTCCCGCTGCTGTCGCTCGGCCACGCCCTCGGGGTGAAGCTGGCAACACTGCCGGGCGCGCCGTACCTCGCATCCGACGCGCTACGCCGAACCGCCGCGACGTCGTTCGTGGCAGACGCCGCCCGCGGGCGGCGTCCGATGGGGCTCGTCTGGGCCGGCGCGCCGCATCACCTGAACGATCGCCGACGCTCGCTGCCGGCGGCGTTGCTCGCACCGCTCCTCGCGTTGCCGGGAATCGCGTGGTTCTCGCTGCAGAAAGGACCGGCCGAGGCCGCGCTCGACGACGTCGCGTCATCGCAACCGGTAACGCGCCTTCCGCCGGACGCCGACTGGCTTGCGACCGCGGCGATCATCGATGCGCTCGACGCGGTCGTCACCGTGGATACCAGCGTCGCTCATGTCGCCGGCGCCCTCGGCAAACCCGTACTGCTCCTGCTGCCGTTTGCGGCCGACTGGCGCTGGGGCGTGGGACGCACCGGCACGCCGTGGTACCCGACGGCCCGGCTCTTTCGTCAGCGTGCGCCGGGCGACTGGCCGCCGGTGGTCGACGCCGTCGCGTCCGCGCTGCGCGACCCGTCCTAGCGCGAGGCGTCGAGCAGTTCGGCGAACGCCCGCAGCGGTTCCGGACGATCGAAGAGCGCGCCGAGGTTGGAGCGGATCGTCGCAGCAATCCCGCGGCGCCAACCGGCATCGTCGACGAGCCGCGTAGCGATCGCGCGGTAGCCATCGAGGTCGGCTGCGACAAGCGCATCGGCGCCGACGCTGCGCAGCATCGCGGCACTCTGCCGTCCGCGCATGTACGCACCCGGAAGTGTTACGACCGGCAGGCCGCAGGCGAGCGCATCGAGCGTGGTATTGCCGCCGGACCAGTGCAGCGTGTCGAGCATTGCGTCGCACGCGAGGTTCACACGCAGGTAATCGTCGTGCGGCAACGCCGGCAGCACGATCAGCCGACTGCGGACATCGACGTCCTGCCGTTCGAACGCGCGCGCGATCCGCGTCTGGAATCGAGCGGTCACCCGCGGATGACGGCCGTCGAACATCACGAGCGCTGCCGAAGGATTATCGGCGAGGATGCGTGCAAACACATCGTCGTTGTCCGGATGCACCTTGAACAGCGACTGCGGACACAGCAGAAGCACCTGCGCGTCCGGCAGCCCGAGGCGCGCGCGCGGCGCCGCGTCCGGTAACGTCGGCCGCTGGTAGCGCGTGCCGATGCCGGGAAGGCGCAGCAGCGGCTCGACGTAGTGCCGATCCCCGTCGTCGGGCTCCATGTCGCCGCAGCTGATGAAGCCGTCGATCGTGCGGTGGCCGGTCGTCACCGGATGACCCCACGCCGCCAGTTGCCGTGGCGCGAGTCGCAGCGCCGCCAGCGCAAACGACGTGTGGTCCATTCCGAGTTCCGGGTATACCAGCACGTCGAGGTCGTCGCCGCGAATTTCGGGGGCCACGACCGACGGGCGCGCGCGGCTGCCGCCGAACTCGACGAATCGATCGGCCCGCGCCTTGATGCCGGCTGCAACCGCGTCGAGTCCGGGGTAGAGATGGTAGACGTACACGTCGAAGCGTTCGCGGTCGAGCCCGGTGATCCAGCTCTGGAAATAGCGGCCTGCCGTGCCGACATGAAAGAACGCGGAGGCGAATCCGACGCGCAGGCGCCGGTCGGCGGTTCTGGTCGCCCGCCGGCCGACCGCCCACTCGGGCGCGGCCTGCTCGATCATTCGTTGCGCCAGATGGCCGTAGGCCGACTGCAGATCGTGGTCGTCACCGCCCTGATACGCGAGGAAAAAGTTGGTCCAGCGCAAGCCGTCGAGGACCTGCGGCGGGTCGAGCCCGCGCACGAGTGACGTCGCGTCCGACGTCAGGCGCGCGACGCCGCTCCCGAAATCGTTGCGGGCACCCATCAGGTGCGCACGATCGTCGTAGATCATCGGCAATGACAGCCGCGACGCCAGCGCGCCGCGCAAGTCGCGCGGATCCAGCGCAAGGCTGGTCTCATACGCACGCCGCGCGTCCTCGTGATCGTCGCGTTCGGCCATCAGGCGGCCGAGATTGAACCACTCACCGGCGCTTCCGGCCGGTGACATCGCAATGGCCCTGCGATACAGCGGCTCGGCATCGTCGAGCGCACCACGCTCGCGCAGCAGTCCGGCGAGCATGACGAGCGAGGCGCGAAGCGGCGGCTTGCCGCGCGGCCGCGCGATATCGGCGCGTAGCATCGCTTCCGCGCGCTCGATCTCGCCCGCGTCGCGCAG
>JBDTNI010000191.1:0-5113 GCA_039933815.1 Betaproteobacteria bacterium | reverse complement strand
CCGTCGTCCCGACGGAACGCAAGTCCAACGACGCCGCCGGCGCGTGGGACGAACGCGGGCTGGTGCCGCGCGCGGTGCGAGCGCTGAAGGCTCGATTTCCGGCGCTCGGCGTCATCACCGACGTCGCCCTCGATCCCTACACGAGCCACGGACAGGACGGGCTCGTCGACGCCGCCGGTTACGTGATGAACGACGAGACGATTGTCGCGCTGTCGAAGCAGGCGCTCTGCCACGCTGCGGCGGGCGTCGATATCGTGGCGCCTTCGGACATGATGGACGGCCGCATCGGCAGGCTGCGCCAGGCGCTCGACACCGGCGGGCACATTCACACCCGCATCCTCGCGTATTCGGCCAAGTACGCGTCTTCGTTCTATGGTCCGTTCCGCGACGCTGTGGGGTCGGCTGCGAACCTCGGCCACGGCGACAAGCACACCTATCAGATCGACCCGGCCAATGGCGACGAAGCGTTGTGGGAGGCGTATCTCGATATCGAGGAGGGCGCGGACATGCTGATGGTCAAGCCCGGCCTTCCCTGTCTCGACATCGTGCGCCGGATCAAGGACGCGTTCGGCATGCCGACGGCTGTGTATCAGGTCTCGGGCGAATACGCGATGCTGAAGGCAGCGTCGCAGGCCGGCTGGCTCGACGAACGCGCCTGCGTCGTCGAGGCGCTCACCGCGATGAAGCGGGCGGGCGCCGACGCGATTCTCACCTATTTCGCGCTCGACGCGGCGTCCTGGATTGCGCCGCGCTGACGCCGGTTCGTGAGCCGACGTGGGTGTCCTGTCCCGTAAATTCGCTCGATAGTTCGCGGCGAAATCGGCTTCTTTTATCTGCAAAACGCACGGGACAGGACTCTAGCCGGCGTCGTCGGTGTGCAGGAGCGCGGCGAGCGCGTCCGCGTCGAGGCGGGCGTCCTCGGCGCCGCGGCGGTCGCGCTTCGGGCGCTGGCGCGCCACCGCGGGTGTGCGGATCGAAAGACGGATGCCGGCCTTCCGCGTGTCGATGAAGAGCTCGATCATTCGCTGCCGGGCGTCGACCGGCGACACCCGGTACTCGACGTTCCGGTTGATGAGGGTCAACTCGACCTCTTTCGAATCGTCGGCGACGAGGTCGATGCGGATGTCGCTATGCTCGGTGGCCCACCCCGCGGCCACGCCGCCGACGAGCGTCGGCGAGAACTCGGCGAGCTCGCGCAGCCACGACAAAGCCTGCCTGCGCTGGTCGCGCAGCGTCACCGTGTGGGCGTCGCCACCGAACAGCGCGTGATGGGTGACGAGTGCGGCCTCGATCTCGCCGTCAGCCGGTAACGCCGCGCCATCGGGCAGCAGCAGCTGGCGAGCGGCCTTGCGCTTGGCAAGCGACCAGTCCGCGATGCCGTGCTCGGCGATCAGCCGCGCGGCGACGTCGGCGATGCGCGCCCGGTCCTGCGCGTCGCGCGGGGCGGCGCCGAACAGGCTCGCGAAGGAATCGTGACGCTGCGTCACGCCGTCAATTCCGTCGACTGTCGCAGCGTCTCATCCGCCAGGCTCCCTAAAAGAGCTGGTCGCGGACGTCGCGCGCCGGCGTCCCCGCCGGCAGCACGGCCGGCGCCAGCGAATCCTGCTGCTGGCGAGGCGTGAATTCGGCGAGGAACCAGTCGGTCATCCGGCTCGAGTCGTCGCGCAGCCCGGTGTCCGGGTTGATGCGCATCGCGACCACGCCTGTCGGCTGCTCGTACGGCTGCTCGGGCACGCCCTTCAGCGCGCGGTGCATGTAGGTGATCCACATCGGCAGCGCAGCGTTGCTGCCCGTTTCGTTTGCGCCGAGCGACCTCGGCTGGTCGAAACCGATCCAGGCGATCCCCACCTGCGCCGCATTGAACCCGCAGAACCACGCGTCGATGTTCTCGTTCGTCGTGCCGGTCTTGCCCGCGAGATCCTTGCGCTTCAGTTCCATTGCGCGCACGGCGGTGCCGGACGTGACGACGTCGTGGAGCAGCGTCGTCATGATGAACGCGTTGCGCGGGTCGATCGCCCGCTCCGCATCCTTTTTCGCGACGGTGGGCTTCGCCTCCGACAGCGTCGCGCCGCGGCTGTCGGTGATCTTGCTGATCAGGTACGGCGTGATCCGGTAGCCGCCGTTGGCGAACACCGAGTACGCCGTCGCCATCTGCATCGGCGTCGCAGCGCCTGCGCCGAGCCCCAGCGTCAGGTATGCCGGATGCAGCTTGGGGTCGAATCCGAACCGGGTGATGTAGTCCTGCGCGTATTGCGGGCCGATCGCCTGCAGCACGCGCACGGTTACGAGGTTCTTGGATTTCGCGAGTGCCACGCGCAGTCGCATGGGGCCGTCGAACTTGCCGTCGTAGTTCTTGGGTTCCCACGCCTCGCCGCCCGCCTTCTCGGCCGGGACGAAGAACGGGGCGTCGTTGATGATCGTCGCCGGCGTGAACCCCTTCTCCAGCGCAGCCGAATAAATGAACGGCTTGAACGCGGACCCGGGTTGCCGGAAGGCCTGGGTGACGTGGTTGAACTTGTTGCGGTCGAAGTCGAATCCGCCGATCAGCGCGAGGATCGCGCCGTCCTCCGGTCGTACGGATACGAAGGCGGCCTCGGCCTGTGGCAGCTGCGTGATCGCGTACTTCTTGTCGTCGCGCAGCACGCGGATGATCGCGCCGCGCCGGATCTTCTGGTTCGGCGGCGCCTTGTCCGCCAGCGCGCGGGCGGCCATCTTCAGCCCCGCCCCCGTCACTTCTGCCTGATCACCGCTGGCAAGCACGGCGCGTACCTGCGTTGGAGATGCCTGGAGGACGACCGCGGTCTGGATATTGTCGCTGTCCGGGGTCTCCTGGAACACGCGGTCGAGGACCTGGTCCTGTTCGCCGGGGTCCTGAGGAAGGTTCACGAAGCCGTCCGGCCCGCGGTAGCCATGCCGCTGGTCGTAATCGAGCACACCCTTCCGGATCGCGGCATACGCGGCATCCTGATCGTCGCGGTGGATCGTCGTCCAGACCGTCAGTCCCCTCGTGTAGGCCTCGTCGCCATACGCGTCGTGCAGCACCTGCCGGGCCATCTCTGCGACGAACTCGGCGTGAACCGACAGCGCCTCGCGCGTCGCCGGCCGAGCCGCCAATGGCGCATTTTGTGCTTCGCGGAACTGGTCATCGTCGATATACCGCAACTCATGCATCCGTCGCAGCACGTACATCTGCCGGCTCTTCGCCCGTCTGGGGTTGGTGACCGGGTTATAGGCGGACGGCGCCTTGGGAAGGCCCGCCAGCATCGCGGCCTCGGCCACGTTGATCTCCCCGAGCGGCTTGTTGAAGTACGTCTGTGCGGCGGCGGCGAACCCGTAGGCGCGCTGGCCGAGGAAGATCTGGTTCACGTAGAGCTCGAGGATCTCGTCCTTGGGGAGGCTGGCCTCGATCTTCCACGCGAGCAGCACCTCCCGGAGCTTGCGGGAGACCGTCTTCTCGCGGGTCAGGAAGAAGTTGCGCGCGACCTGCATCGTGATCGTTCCGGCGCCCTGCTGGGTCCCGGACGTCGCATTGGCCAGCGCGGCGCGCATCACACTCAAATAGTCCACGCCGCCATGTTGGTAGAAACGCTCGTCCTCGGCCGCCAAAATGGCGTGTTTCATGACATCCGGGACTTCGCTGATCTTGACGACCGCCCGTCGTTCCTCGCCGAATTCGCCCAGCAGATCGCCGTCGGCCGAGACGACGCGCAGCGGTATCTTGGGCTGGTAATCGGTCAGCGCGTCGAGGGGGGGGAGCGTCGGCCACAGCAGGGCCAGCACGAACGCGCCCAGCAGTCCGCCCACGACGGCGAGGCCGACGACGACCGAGCCGATATAGAGTAACCAGCGCTTTAGCACAATGGAATAAAAGCCATGTTTGGGGCGGGGTATCGGCCCGGGTTATAGGCGCGCATGCAACACTGGCCCGCCGAAAATTAAACAATTTGAGTTCAGTTGCACTTGCCGCCAGAGTTTAATGTAGATTGTAAGCAACGGGGCCCATAAACACATGCTCGCCGATAATCTCTCGTCCGCGCTCGACTTGTTCAAAACCAAGTCGCCAAGCCTGATAGGCGTCGATATCGCATCGACGTCCCTGAAACTCGTCGAGCTCTCCGACGCCGGCAAGGGTCAGTACCGGCTCGAGCGCTACGTGATCGAGCCGCTGCCCAAGGACGTTGTCGCAGACGGCAACATCCTCAACCTCGAGCTCGCCGGCGACGTGCTGAAGCGGGCCTGGAAGCGCCTCGGCACGCGCAACCGCAATGCGGCGCTCGCGTTGCCCGCGGCGATGGTCATCACGAAGAAGATCATCGTGGCCGCCGGCCAGCGCGAGGAGGACCTCGAGCTGACCGTGGAAGCCGAAGCCAACCAGTACATACCGTTTGCCCTCGACGAGGTCAACCTCGACTTCCAGACGATCGGTCCCGCGCCGAACAATCCCGACGAGGTGGAAGTGCTGATCGCCGCGTCCCGCAAGGAGAAGGTCGAGGATCGCGTCGCGGTGGCCGAGTCCGCCGGCCTGAAGGCCCGCGTGATGGACGCCGAATCGTACGCGACGCAGGAGGCCTTCCGGCTGATCGCGCCTTCGCTGCCGGCCAACGGCCGCGACCAGAACATCGCACTGGTCGACATCGGGGCGCACGTCACGCACTTCTATGTCCTTCGGAACAACCAGATCCTATTCTCCCGCGATCAGGCGTTCGGCGGCAATCAGCTGACACAGGACATCCAGCGCGCGTTCAATCTGTCGTCCGAAGAGGCTGAATCGGCCCGGAAGAACCAGGGGCTGCCGGAAAACTACGACCACGATGTGCTGCAGCCGTTCATGGAATCACTCGCGCTCGAGGTGACCCGCGCGCTGCAGTTCTTCTTCACGTCCACGTCGTACAACCAGGTTGACCAGATCGTCCTGGCGGGCGGCTGCGCCCTCCTTCCGGGTCTCGATGAGCTGGTCGCCAAGCGCGCGGGCGTCTCGACGGTCGTCGCGAACCCATTCGCCGCGATGCAGACATCCGAGCGCATCAAGCCACGCCAGCTCGCGCAGGACGCGCCGATGCTGATGATCGCCACCGGCCTCGCGCTGCGCAGCTTCGAATAGGGATCGAACGAT
>JBDTNI010000190.1:0-5125 GCA_039933815.1 Betaproteobacteria bacterium | reverse complement strand
GGCGGCGCAGCCGGCCACCGCGCAGCCGGCCACCGCGCAGCCGGCCACCGCGCAGAGCTGACGCGCCGGACTCGCGCCGGATGCTTAACCGGTTCGGGTTGGACGGTGTGGTCATCGGCATCGGCGATCTTCGGCACACGCCCGCCGGCGTTCCTGCGATCGAATGCGATATCGCGCATTTATCGATGCAGGCTGAGGCCGGTGGCGAGCGGCGGGTCGAATGCGACGTGCACGCGGTCGCGTTCGGTGACGTCGCTGTCGCGCTGTCGCGGGTTGCCGTCGGCGCGGCGCTTCGCTGCGAAGGCTTTGTCGCCCGGCGCTATCGGACGGGTCCGGGTGTCGCGCTGCATTTGACGCGTTTCGAGCAGAACTGAAGCACACACGAGAGGAATCGACATGCCACGCCCGTTGGGAAGAGGCAAGGGAAAAGGGAAGTTCAAGAAGGACGGCAAGCGCCGCGAACGCGGCAACAATCTGTTCAAGCGCAAGAAGTTCTGCCGCTTCACCGCGGAGAACGTCAAGCTGATCGACTACAAGGACATCGACGTGCTCAAGGACTTCGTCCAGGAGAACGGCAAGATCATGCCGGCGCGCATCACCGGCACGAAGTCGCGCTACCAGCGCCAGCTGGGTACGGCAATCAAGCGCGCGCGGTTCCTCGCGCTGTTGTCGTACACCGACCTTCACTGACCGCGGCCGTACCCATCATGCAAATCATCCTGCTGGAAAAGATTGCGAATGTCGGCAACCTCGGCGACGTCGTCAAGGTCAAGGACGGGTTCGCCCGCAATTTCCTGATTCCGCACGGCAAGGCCAAGCGTGCGACGCCGGATAACCTTAAGGAGATCGAAGCGCGGCGCGCCGATCTCGAGAAGGCGGCCGACGAGAAGCTCGGCGCCGCGAAGGCGCTCGCGGAGAAGCTCGAAGGGTCGACGCTGCGCATTTCGCAGAAGTCGGGCGTCGATGGACGGCTTTTCGGCTCGGTTACCAATGTCGACGTCGTCGAGGCGCTGAAGCGACAGGGCGTGGACGTCGAGAAGTCGATGGTGCGGATGCCCTCGGGACCGCTGAAGCAAGTCGGCGAGCACCCGGTGTCGGTGTCGCTGAACACCGACGTCACCGCGCATATCACCGTCCACGTCGTTGGCGAAACCGTCGGCAGTTGACGACCGCGCAAGCGCTGAACGGCGCAGCGGCGCGAGCGACGGGGCCAGGCGACTGGCCCCGTTTCATTTCGCGACCGGCGTCGCGCGGGCGCGGTAAACTCGCACGCTCGCTTCGCAGCATTCCGGCGCACCGTGCCCGACGACCTTCCGCTCGACAAGCTCAAGCTGCCTCCGCATTCGATCGAAGCGGAGCAGTCGGTGCTGGGCGGCCTGATGCTGGACAACGAAGCCGCGGATCGCATCGGCGATGTCGTCAGCGCCGATGACTTCTACAGCGAGGCGCACCGGCTCGTCTACCGGCACATCGTCGCGCTGATCACCGATGGCAAGCCGGCGGATGTCGTCACCGTGTCCGAAGCGCTCGCGTCGGCGCAGAAGCTCGACTACGTCGGCGGCCTCGCGTACCTCGGCGCGCTCGCGCAGAACGTGCCGACGGCCGCCAACATCCGCCACTACGCGAACATCGTGCGCGAGCGATCGATTCTCCGCCAGCTCGCGGCGACGGCGGGCGAGATCGCGGATTCGGCGTTCAATCCGCTTGGCCGCAACGCGAAGATGGTGCTCGACGAAGCCGAGGCGAAGATCCTGCACATCGCCGAGCAGGGGTCGCGCGGCGCGCAGAATTTTCAGGTCATCGGCAAGCTGCTCGCCGAGGGCGTCGAGCGCATCGAGACGCTCTACAACCGCGACGACCCGTCCGACGTCACCGGCATCCCCACCGGCTTTGCCGATCTCGACCGGATGACGTCGGGATTTCAGCCGGGCGACCTGATCGTCGTCGCCGGCCGCCCCAGCATGGGCAAGACGGCGCTCGCGATCAACATCGGCGAGAGCGTGGCACTCAACACCGGTCTGCCGGTCGCGGTGTTCTCGATGGAAATGAGTGCGACGCAGCTGGCGATGCGGATGATCGGCTCGGTCGGGCGCCTCGACCAGCATCGGTTGCGGACGGGACGCCTGCAGCCCGACGACTGGGACAAGCTGTCGACGGCACTCGGGCGTCTCAACGAGGCACCGATCCTGATCGACGAGACCCCCGCGCTTAACGCGATCGAGGTTCGCTCGCGAGCGCGACGGCTGATGAAGCAGTACGGCAAGCTCGGACTCGTCATCGTCGACTACCTGCAGCTGATGCAGGCATCGACGCAGGGCGAGAACCGGGCGACGGAGATCTCGGAGATATCGCGCGCGATGAAGTCGCTGGCCAAGGAGCTCGGCGTGCCGGTCATCGCGTGCTCGCAGCTCAACCGTTCGCTCGAGCAGCGACCGAACAAGCGCCCCGTGATGTCGGACCTCCGGGAATCGGGTGCGATCGAACAGGACGCGGACGTGATCCTGTTCATCTATCGCGACGAGGTCTACAACGCGGAAACGCAGGACAAGGGCGTGGCGGAAATCATCATCGGCAAGCAGCGCAACGGGCCGATCGGAACCGTGCGGCTCACGTTCCTCGGCGAGTTCACGCGCTTCGAGAGCTTCGCCGTTCCGGGCAGCTACTGACCGCCTCCGACCATGTACACGTGGCAGTCGCATCTCGGCGCCGACACGCCGTTCGATCCGAAGTACCACACGAACCCGCGCGTCGAGATCATGAGTTTCCTCCGCGACGCGCCGGGCACGGTGCTCGACGTCGGCTGCGGGGGCGGGGCGACCGGTGTTCTCGTCAAGCAGAAGTTTCCCGGTACGCGCGTGATCGGCATCGAGATCAACCGGAGCGCGGCCGAACACGCACGCGCGCATCTCGATCACGTCATTTGCGCGGCGATCGAGGATGTCGATCTCGCGCGGGAATTGCCCGGCGAACGCGTGTCGACCGTGCTCGTGCTGGATGTGCTGGAACATCTGTACGACCCGTGGCGTGCGCTGCAGCGCGTGCATCGCTGGCTTGCGCCAGGCACGCGCGTCGTCGCGAGTGTTCCCAATATACGCAACCTGGCGACGCTGAGCGAGCTGGCGGGCGGTGACTTCGAATACGAGTCCAGCGGCGTGCTCGACATCACGCACGTGCGATTCTTCACGCGCAACTCGCTTCGCGCGCTGTTCGAGCAGACCGGGTTCGACGTCGTAGCGCTCGAGCCGCTGACGCAGCCCGACGCGGTCGATCGGGTCGTCGTCAACCAGCAGCCGGGCCGGATCGACACGCGCACGATCAGCATCCGCTACGAGTCGTTCGACGATCTCGAGGACCTCTACGCCTTGCAGTACGTCGTCGACGCGCGCGTCGGCGGCCCGGCGGTGTAGCCTCGATCCCGATGATCACGGCGCCGCAGCAACCGACGTCGCGGAACGATCCCTGTCCGTGCCACAGCGGGCGGCGCTTCAAGGACTGTCACGGCTCGATACGCGGCGCAGTCGCGCCGGCGTCCGCATCGCCGGCGCCGCGCTACGAGCCCGCCGGGCCGGACTGGAGCAACATCGCGGCGGACGCGCGTTTGCGGCTTGCGACGCTGATGGAGCAGGCGCTGGCGCTCCAGCGCGCGCAGCGCATGCGTGACGCGGAGCGCTGCTATCGCGCGGTGCTGGAGGAAGCACCCCAAACGCACGATGCGCTGCACATGCTCGGCGTGGTCCGCCTTGGTCTTGGCGATTTCACCGATGCCGAACGCCTGATCGAACGCGCGATGGCATTGCGACCCCGCTATGACGCGATCGAAAGGAACTGGTCGCTGGTCGAGCGGGCGATTGCCGGGCGCGACCGGCGCGGCATCGAGATCGTTTGCGAGCACGCGCTGCCACTTCTGGCGGATACGCTCGCTTTCCCGTCGTCTTCGGGTGCGTTGCCGCCGCCATCGGGCGTACTGCACGTCGTTGGGCCGGACCCGGACGCTCCGGGTGACGCGGCATGGGCAGCGCGCCGCATCGCCGCGCTGCTCGCGCCGATGACGCCGACCGTTTGGCGTCTGGCCACCACGACGCCGCAGGCGCGCGTGGGCGGGCGGCTCGACCGGCACGCGATCGACATGGCCACGGGTCGGCGGCCGACGGCGGGATTCGTCGTGCTGACGCATCTGGATGGCGATACCGACGCCTGGCTCGACGCGACCGTCGCGCGCGTTCTCGTTTTCATGCACGCCGAGAGACCGTCGACATGCCTCGAGCGTCTCCGCCGCATCGCCGCGGACGGCCGGCGCGCCGTGACGCTGGTGTTCACATCCGCGGGCAGGGCGCGACCGTTCGGCGGTATCGCGCGCGTGGTTCCGCCGCCGATCGATCTCGATGCGCTGCGCCGGCCGGCGGCATCCGTGGCGCCGCGGGATGCCCACACGCTGCACGTCCTGTGCATCGGTCAGGACCGCGCGCGCGTCGTCGGCGCCGACGACGTCGTGTTTCTCAAGGCGATTGCGGATCGCGCCGGTCGCATGACGCTGTTCGACCCCGGTCCCCTTCGTTATGACGTCGGCGCGATGCGATCCGTCGAATGCGTGTCCCGCGCCGAGTGCACGCTGGAAGACGCGGTGTCCGGCGCAGACCTCTACCTGCATCGCCGGGCGCCGTGGTGGCAGGAGGACGACGGCTGCGCGCTCTTCGGGGCGATGGCGCTCGGTGTGCCGGTCGTGTGTCCGCGCGACTCGATCTACGCCGACGGTTTGATCGACGGCGAGAATGGGTGGCTCTATGCAAACGATGCCGACGCGCTGGCGATTGTCCACGCGCTGCGTGCGGATCGCGGGCGTCTCGTTCGCGCCGGCGCCGCGGCGCGCGAATCGGCGCGCCGAACGTTTGCAGCCGAAAAACTCCTGGCTGCGTATGGTGGCGTGGTCGAGCGGTGGATGCGGACGTGACGGCGCCGTCGCCGCGTCCCGTCGATCCAGCACACGCGGTCCGTGCCATCGCGTTCTTCCTGCCTCAGTTCCACGCGATTCCCGAGAATGACGCATGGTGGGGGCGCGGCTTTACCGAGTGGACGAACGTGACGCGCGCAACGCCGAGCTTCGCGGGCCACTATCAGCCGCACCTGC
>JBDTNI010000189.1:0-5203 GCA_039933815.1 Betaproteobacteria bacterium | reverse complement strand
GCGTCGCACGGCAACTCGCGCTCGCACAACACGCCGGGCTCGATCTCGATGGCGCAGGATCCGGGCCGCGTTTTTCCCGGGAAGAAGATGGCGGGCCAGTACGGGAACGTGACGCGTACCGTGCAGACGCTGCCGGTCGTGCGCGTCGACGCGGAACGCGGCCTCCTGCTCGTCAAGGGCGCGGTGCCCGGCGCCGACGGCGGACACATCGTCGTGCGTCCGTCGAGCAAGACACCCGCGAAGAAGGGGGCGTGACGATGGACCTGAACTGCATTGACGACAAGGGCCAGAAGGCCTCGACTGTCGCCGGTTCCGATCGGCTGTTCGGGCACGCCTACAACGAGGCGCTGATCCACCAGATCGTCACCGCGTATCAGGCGAACGCGCGGCAGGGCACGCGCGCCCAGAAGGGTCGCAGCGAGATCAACAAGTCGCACCGCAAGCCCTGGAACCAGAAGGGCACGGGTCGCGCGCGCGCCGGCCAGGCGAACAGCCCGCTGTGGCGCGGCGGCGGCAAGATCTTCCCGAGCTCGCCCGACGAGAACTTCTCGCACAAGGTCAATCGGAAGATGTATCGCGCCGGCATCGCGTCGATCCTGTCGCAGCTCGTCCGCGAGGAGCGGCTATCGGTGATCGACGGGCTCGCGCTCGACACGCCGAAGACGAAGCTGTTTGCGCAGAAGATCCGCGGCTACGGGCTCCAGGGCACGGTGCTCGTCGTCACCGACAAGCTCGACGAGAACCTCTTCCTCGGTTCGCGCAACCTGCACGACGTGCTGGTTCTCGAGACGCGCGAAGTCGATCCGGTGAGCCTCGTGCGCTTCAACCACGTGTTGCTGACGAAGGGCGCGGTGACGCAGTTTGAGGAGATCCTCGGATGAACGCCCCGGTCAAATACAACCCCGAGCGCCTGATGACCGTGCTGCTCGCGCCGGTCGTGTCCGAGAAGGGCACGTTCATCGCCGACAAGTACGAGCAGGTGATCTTTCGCGTGATGCAGAACGCGACGAAGCCCGAAGTGAAGGCCGCGGTCGAGCTGATGTTCAAGGTCGAGGTCGAGTCGGTGCAGATCGCCAACGTCAAGGGCAAGCAGAAGCGCTTCGGCACGCACTTCGGCCGGCGGCGCAGCTGGAAGAAGGCGTACGTCTGCCTCGGGGCGGGCCAGGAAATCAACTTTGCGGCGGAGGCCTGAGATGGCGCTCGTCAAGGTCAAACCCACGTCGAACGGGCGCCGGTCGCTCGTCAAGGTCGTCAACGCGAGCCTGCACAAGGGCCCGCCTGTCGCGTCGCTCGTCGAGAGCCAGAAGCGCGGTTCCGGACGCAACAACAACGGCCACATCACCGTGCGGCACAAGGGCGGCGGCCACAAGCAGCATTACCGGATCGTCGACTTCAAGCGGAACAAGGACGGCGTTCCCGCGAAGGTCGAGCGGCTCGAGTACGACCCGAATCGCAGCGCCAACATCGCGTTGCTGCTGTACGCCGATGGCGAGCGTCGTTACATCATCGCGCCGCGGGGCGTGGCGGTCGGCGTGCAGCTGATGTCGGGCGCCGAGGCCGCGATCAAGCCGGGCAACACGTTGCCGTTGCGCAACATTCCGGTGGGCACGACGATCCACTGCATCGAGATGCAGCCGGGCAAGGGCGCGCAGATGGCGCGTTCCGCCGGCGCCGGCGTCCAGCTGCTCGCGCGCGAAGGCGTCTACGCGCAGGTGCGGTTGCGCTCGGGCGAGATCCGCAAGGTGCACGTCGACTGCCGCGCCACGATCGGCGAGGTCGGTAACGAGGAGCATAGCCTGCGCTCGATCGGCAAGGCGGGCGCGCAGCGCTGGCGCGGCATCCGGCCGACGGTGCGAGGCATCTGCATGAATCCGGTCGATCACCCGCACGGCGGGCGCTCGAACGGCGGCGGCCACCCGGTTTCGCCGTGGGGGACGCCCACCAAGGGTTACAAGACGCGTCGCAACAAGCGCACCGACGTGATGATCGTGCGCCGCCGGCACGCCACCAAGGGATAACGGAACATGGCACGTTCAATCAAGAAGGGCCCGTTCGTCGATGGCCATCTGCTGAAGAAGGTGGATGCCGCGCGCGCGGTGAACGACAAGAAGCCGATCAAGACCTGGTCGCGGCGCTCGACGATCACACCGGAATTCGTGGGGCTGACAATCGCCGTGCACAACGGCAAGCAGCACATTCCCGTCTACGTGTCCGAGAACATGGTGGGCCACAAGCTCGGCGAGTTCGCGTTGACGCGCACGTTCAAGGGCCATTCGTCCGACAAGAAAGTCGCCGCACCCGCGGCGAAGCGGAAGTGAGGACATGATGCAGACCACTGCCACGCTGCGCGGCGTGCGGCTATCCGCCCAGAAGGGCCGGATCGTCGCCGACGCCATCCGCGGGTTGCCCGTCGACCGGGCGCTCAACGTCCTCGCGTTCAGCCCGAAGAAGGGTGCGCGGATCATCAAGAAGGTGCTCGAGTCGGCCATCGCCAATGCCGAGCACAACGACGGCGCCGACATCGACGAGCTCAAGGTGACGACGATCTACGTCGACAAGGCCGACACGCTGCGCCGGTTCACCGCGCGCGCCAAGGGCCGTGGCAACGTCATCGGCAAGCAGAGCTGCCACATCCGCGTCGTCGTCGGCGACGGCAAGTCGAGCTAAAGGGAACACCATGGGACAGAAGATTCATCCGACGGGCTTCCGCCTTTCCGTCAACCGGAACTGGAGCTCGAAGTGGTTCGCCAACAAGAAGCACTACGGGCCGACGCTCGCCGAGGACCTGAAGGTGCGCGAGTACCTGAAGAAGAAGCTGTCGCACGCGTCGGTTGCCAAGGTGACGATCGAGCGGCCGGCCAAGAATGCGCGGATCACGATCCACAGCGCGCGGCCGGGCGTGGTCATCGGCAAGAAGGGCGAGGACATCGAGACGCTGCGCGCCGATCTGCGCAAGATGATGGGCAGCGATGTCGGCCTCAACATCGAGGAGATCCGCAAGCCTGAAATCGACGCGCAACTCATCTCGGATTCGATCGCGCAGCAGCTCGAGAAGCGGATCATGTTCCGCCGCGCGATGAAGCGCGCGATGCAGAACGCGATGCGTCTCGGCGCGCAGGGCATCAAGGTGATGAGCTCCGGCCGTCTCAATGGCGTCGAGATCGCGCGCCGCGAGTGGTACCGCGAGGGCCGCGTGCCGCTGCATACGCTTCGCGCGGACATCGATTACGGCTTTTCCGAGGCGCGCACGACGTACGGCGTCATCGGCATCAAGGTCTGGGTCTTCAAGGGCGAAGTCCTGGCGCACAACGCGGAACCCGCCGCGGCGCCCGCGCCCGCACCCGAAGCGCCCAAGCGCCCGCGTCGTTCGGGACCCGCACCAGGAGCGAAGAATGCTGCAGCCAGCTAGAAGGAAGTATCGCAAGGAGCAGAAGGGCCGCAACAAGGGCGTCGCGACCGTCGGCAACAAGGTCAGCTTCGGCGAATACGGCCTGAAGGCGACCGACCGCGGTCGGCTGACGTCGCGTCAGATCGAGGCGGCGCGGCGGGCGATGACGCGGCACATCAAGCGCGGCGGCCGTATCTGGATCCGCATCTTCCCGGACAAGCCCGTCTCGAAGAAGCCGGCGGAAGTCCGGATGGGCAACGGCAAGGGCAATCCCGAGTATTACGTCGCCGAGATCCAGCCGGGCAAGGTGCTCTACGAAATGGACGGCGTCGAGGAAGCGCTGGCCCGCGAGGCGTTCGCGCTCGCGGCCGCGAAGCTGCCGCTGCGCACGACGTTCGTCCACCGCCTCATCGGCGGCTGACGGAGAACACGATGAAACGCAACGACAGCAAGAAGTCGCTGGCCGGCAAGTCGCCGGCGGAGCTCCAGACGGAGCTCGAGGCGCTGCTCAAGGAACAGTTCGGCCTGCGCATGCAGGTGGCGACGCAGCAGTTGACGAACACCTCCAAGCTCAAGGATGTGCGGCGCGGCATTGCGCGCGTCCGCACGCTGCTCGGTCAGTCGGCGCGCGCAACCGCGTCGGCGCCGGCCCAGGGTAAAGGACTCGCATGAACGCACAGACCTCCAACGACGCGACGACGCCCCCGGCGGTGCGCAAGCCGCTGATCCAGACGGTGACGGGCCGCGTCGTCAGCGACAAGATGAACAAGACGATCACCGTGCTCGTCGAGCGGCGTTCCAAGCATCCGATCTACGGCAAGGTCGTCATCAAGTCCAACAAGTACCACGCGCACGACGAGGCCAACGAGTGCAAGTCGGGCGACCTGGTCGAGATCCAGGCAACCCGCAAGCTGTCGAAGACCAAGGCGTGGCGCGTGTTGCGCGTCGTCGAAAAGGCGAAGATCGTCTGACGGTCGTCAAGGGTATTGCGGGATAGGCGAAAACCTGCCATACTTTTCGTTTCCCTGCCGCGTCACCCGAGCACGATTCCCGTGCGCAGGCGCCGCGGTCCATCCCAGCCGGACGTCGGCACCACGGTCCGCGACGGGATCCAAAACTGGCCGCTCAAGTCGTATTTGCCGGTTCGCGGGTATCCGATCCCCGCGACGGCGGCGGATCAAGTTGGAGAGAGCTGAGACATGATCCAAATGCAGACGGTACTCGACGTCGCCGACAACACGGGCGCGCGCGCCGTGATGTGCATCAAGGTGCTGGGCGGCAGCAAGCGCCGGTACGCGCACATCGGCGACGTGATCAAGGTCTCGGTGAAAGAGGCGGCGCCGCGCGGCCGCGTGAAGAAGGGCGAGATCTACAACGCGGTCGTCGTGCGTACGCGGCACGGCGTGCGACGCGACGACGGGGCGCTCGTCCGTTTCGACACCAACGCGGCGGTGCTGCTCAACAACAAGCTCGAGCCCATCGGCACTCGCATTTTCGGGCCGGTCACGCGCGAGCTGCGGACCGAACGCTTCATGAAGATCGTCTCGCTGGCGCCGGAAGTTCTCTGACGCTCAGCTACTGCTCGAAGAGACCCAACATGCGCAAGATCAGGAAGGGCGACAACGTCGTCGTCATCGCCGGCCGCGACAAGGGCAAGCGTGGCGATGTCGCGAAGGTCGTCGACGACAGCCACGTCGTCGTCAACGGCGTGAACCAGGTGAAGCGGCACACGAAGCCCAACCCGATGAAGAACCAGCCGGGCGGCATCGTCACGAAGGAAGTTCCGATCCACGTGTCGAACGTCGCGATCTGGAA
>JBDTNI010000188.1:0-5210 GCA_039933815.1 Betaproteobacteria bacterium | reverse complement strand
CAACGAAGGTTCCGGCGAGCAGCCGTACATGATCGCGAACAACGTAAGCGCCGTCGTGGCCCTGGTGCAGATGGGCGTCCTCGAGATCCATCCGTGGGGCTCGCGCACGCCGAAGCTCGGCCGTCCCGATCGGCTGATTTTCGACCTGGACCCGGACGAGTCGCTCGAGTGGGCGCGCGTGGTCGACGCGGCGACGGTGATCCGCAAGCTGCTCGACACGCTCGGATTGCATTGCTTCGTCAAGACCACGGGCGGCAAGGGCCTGCACGTCGTCATGCCCGTTGCACCGACGCGCGAATGGGACGAGGCCAAGCAGTTCTGCAAGACCGTGGCCGAAATCCTCGTGCGGACCTTTCCCGACCGGTTTACGTCGAAGATGACGAAGTCGACGCGTACCGGCCGCATCTTCATCGACTACCTTCGCAACGCGGAAAATGCGACCGCGATCGCCGCCTACTCGGCGCGCGCCAAGGCGCACGCGCCCGTTGCGATGCCCGTCGCGTGGAGCCAGCTGAAGGACGAGCTGCGATACGCGCATTTCAACGTCAGGAACGTTCCGGCGCTGCTGCGAAAACGCCGGCGCGACCCGTGGGCCGAAATGGCCGACGTCCGCCAGACGCTGACCGACGCAATGCTTCGCAACGTCGGCCTCGGCTGACGCGTTCAACGAGAGCGACGACAGGGGAATCGACGATGGCGCGACCCATCTGGAAAGGCATGATCAGCTTCGGACTCGTCTCGGTGCCGGTGTCGTTGTATCCGGCCGAGCAGTCGCACCAGCTCGCGTTCTCGATGCTCGACAAGCGGGACTTGAGCCCCGTGGGGTACAAGCGTTACAACAAGACCAACGGCAAGGAAGTCGCGTGGAAGGACATCGTCAAGGGGTACGAGTACGCGAAGGACGAGTACGTCGTGCTGAGCGACGAGGACTTCCGGCGTGCCAACGTCCAGCAGGCGAAGGCCGTGGAGATCGCGACGTTCGTCGACGCGAAGACCATCCCGCCGCAATTCTTCGAGACGCCGTACTACCTCGTGCCCGATGAGCGCGGCAGGAAAGTCTACGCGCTGCTGCGCGAGACGATGCGCGCTGCAGGCAAGGTCGGCGTCGGACAGGTCGTCATCCGCACCACGCATCACCTCGCCGCGGTGATGCCCGACGGCGACGTGCTGATGATGATCACGATGCGCTACGCGAATCAGATTCGGGCCCACGGCGAGTTCGATTTTCCGTCGCTGAAAGCCAGGTCGGCGGGCGTGAGCGCCAAGGAGCTCTCGCTCGCGCGGAAGCTCATCGACGACATGGCGGGACCGTTCGAACCCGCCGAGTTCGAAGACACGTACAACGACGACCTGATGCGGCGGATCGACGAAAAGGTCAAGGCGGGCGAAACCCGCGTCCTGACGAAACCCGAGGGCGAAACTCGCGAGCCGAAAGGCGCGCAGGTGATCGACCTGATGGAACTGCTGAAGCAGAGCATCGGTTCGACCGGCGCGCGGAAATCCGGCGCCCGAAGCACGGATCGTCGTGCCTCGGGGAACAAAGTCGAGGACGCCGCGAAGGGCCGCGCACGCAAGCGAGCCGCGCCGGCTGCGGCACCGAAGGCCGCTCCGGGCAAACCGGCCGCGCGACGGAAGCGCGCGTGATCGTGCGGGGCGCCGCCGGTGACTGAGCAGAAATGGCCTGACGTCATCTGGATCGTCCGGCATGGCGAGAGCGCTGGCAACGTCGCCCGCGACGCCGCCGAACGCGCCGCGGTGCCGCTGATCGACATCGCGACGCGCGACATGGACACGCCGCTGTCGGAGCTTGGCGAGCAGCAGGCGATGGCGCTCGGACGCTGGTTCGGCGCGCTGCCCGGCGAACGCTGTCCCACGGTGGTGCTGACGTCGCCCTACGTCCGGGCGGTGGAGACCACGCGCCTCCTGCTGTCGAGCGCCGGTGGCGACGTCGCCGCGTTGCCGATCCAGCGCGACGAGCGGTTGCGCGAAAAGGAATTTGGCGCGCTCGAGCGGCTCACCAAGTTCGGCATCCGCAAGAAGTACCCCGACCTCGCCGAACAGCGGGCGCATGTCGGGAAGTTCTATTTCCGGCCGCCCGGCGGCGAGAGCTGGTGCGACGTGATCCTTCGTCTGCGCAGCGCGCTCGACACGATCACTCGCGAGCATCGGCGCGAGCGGGTGCTGATCGTCGGACATCAGGTCACCGTCAACTGCCTGCGCTACCTCTTCGAGCGGATGTCCGAGAACGAGATTCTCGAGGTCGACCGCCGCGCCGACGTGCCCAACTGCTCGGTCACGTCCTACGGCTTCGATCCGCGCGCGGGACGCACGGGCAAGCTCGTGCCGGACCTCGTCAATTTCGTCGCGCCGCTGACCGACGCGGGCACGCCGGTGACCACGGCGCCCGACGTTCCCGCCGAACCATGGTCGTGACGTAGGAGCCGGACTACACAACGCCGCACCCTACGCCGATGGCACGTCGACGAATGCTTCCCAGACAATGGCACCGCACCTTGTCACGTCGCCAATTCGATACCCAGGAGCCCTTCCGATGCGTTCCCTTCGTTTGCTGGTCATGTCGCTCGTCACCGCGCTCGCCTGCGCGTTCGCCGTTCCATCGCACGCGTCGTTCGGCACGAACTTCAGTGATCAATGGTGGAACCCCAACGAGTCGGGCTGGGGTGCGTCGGTGCTGCAGCAAGACGACACGATCTTCGTCGACCTCTTCGTCTACGGGACGGATGGACGCCCCACATGGTTTACCGCGGCGGCGTACTACCAGCCACAGAGCGGCCGCTCGCTGTTCACCGGTGACCTGTACGCGACGACCGGTCCGTGGTTCGGCGCGTTCTTCAATCCGGCCGCCGTAACGGTGCGCAAGGTCGGCACGTTGCAGTTCGACGCCACCAGCACCGATTTCGCGACGCTGACGTACAGCGTCGACGGCGTGGTCGTGGTGAAGTCGGTGCAACGGCAGCTCTTCACGTACGAGGACTTTACCGGGAGCTACTATGGCGGCCTGATTTACGACCAGTCGGGTTGCGTCAATGCAGTCAACAACGGGCACGTCGAGGAGCTCGGCCCGTTCCAGATCAACCACGCCGCCAACCATACGTTCACGCTCGCGCTGCAGTCGAACTTCGGCAACTGCTCGATCAGCGGAAATTACACGCAGCTCGGCCACATGGGGACCGTCAATTCCAACTACACGTGTGACGGCGGCCTCGTGGGCACGATTACACTCTACGAGCTGGAGCGGACGGGTACCGGGATGACGGGACGTTTCGTCGGCGACAACAACGCGTGTCACGTGTCGGGTTCGCTCGGCGGCGTCCAGCGCTGAAAACCGCCCGCGGGGCGCCCGCTGCGAGCGCGTCCCGCGGGGTCGGAGTACCGTCGCCGTAAGATTTGTTACAGTACCGTATATCCATGCGGTACTGTCATGCGGTTCGCCATTCGCCTTCTCCGCTATCGCGGCCGCATCATTCCGTGGCGTGACGTCGTAAACCGCACGCCGCGCATCGGTGACATCCGGATCGAAGAACTGAGGGACGGCGCGCTTCGCCGGTACGTCAGGACCGCGCGCCTGTTTCCTGAAAACGGCAACGTCGTATTCGAAGGCGACCTACCGGAACTGCTCGACGTGACCGTCATGGGGATGAGTCAGCAGGCATTCACGCTGTCGGGGCTGGAACGCGTCGACGGCGCGGACTACGCGCAGTCGTGGCTGGTCTCGACCCTTCGATCCGACCGGCGCGACGCCTGACCTCGGGCCGTCAATGCTCGAAATGCTGTAGCGTACCTGTCGATGAGGCTTACGTTTGATGGACGTGCCTGATTAACAGCGACGCCCATCTCCATGTTTTAAAGTCGTTTTGTGGCGCTGTCACGGATTTTGCATATCCTGTAACGCCAGCGTCCCATCACGGCTGCTGCCTTTGGTTGCCAACTATGGCCCACCCGGTCGTTACGTAGGCACGCATCAGACGACTTACCCCACGATCCATCCTCCGCAAGGATCCGTCCGCGGGCGGATCGCAGGCGTGCGGAACGCGAACGAGAGGCCCGGATGGCGTACCTGATGACGAACGAAGCGTGGCTGGCGGCCGGGTTCCTGCCGCGACGCTTCATTGAGGAGGATCCGCTCGACGCGCTTCGGGGTGTCGCGACCGGCGCGGTGCTGTCGGTCCTCCTGTTCTGGATGCCGCTGGCGATCGCCTTGGCGCGCTGACGCGTCGCCCAGGAGAAACGTCGCCGCCATGATGACGTCGACGTTATAGAGGCCGATCGCGGCCGGATCGACGCCATCGTCGATCACAGCCAGCAGAACCTGTCGCCAGGATCAGCGTCCGCGGAACTCGCGTTGCGTCGCGCGGATCAGCGCGAGCGAACTGTTCCGTGCGTTTCGCCGCCAACACGACATGACGCCGTACGCACTGGTGCTTCGGGTCCGTATTCGTCACGCAGCGGACCTGCTGATCGCCGGAGAAACCATTGCCGAGACCGTGTTTCGCACCGATTCGCCGATCCGTCGATCCTGCAGCGAGTAACGAAAATGGCTCCTGTAGGACAAACGCTCGCGATAAATGAGTGTTAGCGAACTGTGCGAGTTCGCGGGGAATGGGTAGTCTGCTGCGGCGCGAGTGCGCATTGCCGAAGGGCCGCGCTGCCCTCATTCAAACTTCCAAGGGACTCAACCATGAACAAGACGATCCTGTCCGCCGCAGTGATTGCACTGGCGGTATCCGCCTGCGATAACAAGCCTTCTACGCCCGTCGTCGTCACGCCGCCGACGTCGTCGGCACCTTCGGTTGTCGTAACGCCGCCTTCGACGACCGTCGTCACGCCCGCGCCGTCCACCGCGCCGGCCGATGCCGCCGCTGCGTCGGCGTCCGCAGGCGCTGCGAAGGACGCCGCCACGGACGCCAGCAAGGACGCGATGGCCGCCAAGGACGCCGCCAGCACGGCCGTCGATGCGGCGAACAAGGACGCCAAGAAGTAGGACGTCGGAATGCTGGTCGGGGCTGCGGAGACGCGCGGCTCCGACGTTCCGGCGCAATATAGAGGCCAATCCGGCGCGCGTGATTCGCTCCGCTGCTGTGGAGCGCTAGAATCGCGCATCCGGAGCAACGAGGGGTCGGACTGCGGCGGCGACGGTGAACGCGCATCTCGCACGCGTCTAGCATCCCTTCGGGTCGAGGCCGCTCGAC
>JBDTNI010000187.1:0-5210 GCA_039933815.1 Betaproteobacteria bacterium | reverse complement strand
CGGTGGTGACACCTGCGGAGCACGCTGCCGATTACGCCGAAGCGCTCGCGGTGCTTCCCGGCAGCTATCAGATCAACGATCGCGAACGGCCGATCGGGCAGGCGCCGCCGCGCAGCGAACTGGGGCTTCCCGATTCGGGATTCGTCTTCGTGAGTTTCAACCAGACATACAAGATCAATCCGGAAGTGTTCGACGCGTGGATGACGATCCTGAAGTCGGTGCCCGGCTCTGTGCTATGGCTTCTCGCCAAGATCGACGACGATCCAGCGATTCCGAACCTTCGGCGCGAAGCGGAGATGCGCGGCATCGACGGCGCACGGATCGTATTCGCGCGGCACCGGCCGAATCCGGATTACCTCGCGTTGTATGCGCATGCCGATCTCTTCCTCGACACGTGGCCGTACAACGCGCATACGACGGCGAGCGACGCGCTGTGGGCCGGCTGCCCTGTCGTCACGCTGCTCGGCACGACGTTCGCGTCCCGCGTCGCGGCGAGCCTGGTGTCGGCGGTCGGGCTTCCGGAACTGATCTGCGCCGACGTCGATGCGTACGTAAACAAGGCCGTCGTGCTCGCCAACGACGTCGGCGAGCGAAAGCGACTTCGCGATTGGCTCGGCGGGCCCGGTCGGGAGCAGCCGCTTTTCGACACGGACCGCACGACGCGCGCACTCGAAGCCGCCTATCGCGAAATGGCCCGCCAATATGCTGCCGGTACGCGCGCGTCGATCCGTGTCGAGGACCCACCGCGCGAGTAGCGCGACGACCACGCCGGCAGCCGGTCGTCACTCGCGTAGCAGCGCGAGCGCCTCGTCGACACGCGACACGGCGATAATGCCTGAATTTTTAGAGATTTGCCGCGGTTTGTTCATGCTTGGTATCAGGAATCGTTCAAATCCGAGCTTCGTCGCTTCGCGGATGCGTTCCTGACCGCGCTGGACCGGGCGGATCTCGCCAGCCAGTCCCACTTCGCCGAAAATCAGCGTTTTCTGCGGTAACGGCTTGTTCTTCAGGGAAGAAGAGACAGCGAGGAGCACGGCCAGGTCGGCGGCCGGCTCGAGAATCCGCACGCCGCCGACCGCGTTGACGAAAACGTCGTACCCGCCGACATCGATACCGCCGTGCCGATGCAGCACGGCGAGCAGCAGTGCGAGGCGCTGCGCGTCGAGCCCGACGGCGAGGCGCTTCGGCATTCCGCCCTGTACGGGATCGACCAATGCCTGCACTTCCACGAGGAGCGGCCGGGATCCCTCGAGCGTGGCCACGACCGCCGATCCCGCGACGCCCTCGGCATGCTGGGACAGGAAGAGCGCGGACGGATTGGCCACCCCCTTCAGGCCCCGCTCGGTCATCGCGAACACGCCGAGCTCGTTAGCTGCTCCGAAGCGGTTCTTGATCGCGCGGACGAGCCGGAAGCTCGAGTGCGGGTCGCCCTCGAAGTACAGCACGGCGTCGACGATGTGCTCGAGTACGCGCGGACCGGCAATGGCTCCCTCTTTCGTCACGTGCCCGACGAACAGCACGATCACGCCGCGCTGCTTGGCGAGCCGCGTCAGCTGTGCGGCGCATTCGCGCACCTGTGCGACGCTGCCGGGTGCGGATGCGAGCGCCTCCGTGTACATGGTCTGCACGGAATCGATGACGACGATCTCCGGCGCCGTCGCGTTGATTGCGGCGATGATCGATTCGAGCTGGACTTCGGCGAGCAGTTCGATCGGCGCGTTGACGAGACCGAGACGGTGCGCGCGCAATGCGATCTGCTCCGCCGATTCCTCGCCGGTCACGTAAAGCGTGCGGTGCGACGCACCGAGCGACGCGCAGGCCTGCAGCAGCAGCGTGGATTTGCCGATCCCGGGATCGCCGCCGAGCAGGATCACGCCGCCCGGCACCAGCCCGCCGCCCAGCACGCGGTCGAACTCCTCGAGGCCCGTGGCGATGCGCGCCGTCGCGCGTGTCTCGACGGATGCGAGGGGTGTCACGACCGAACGCGCGCCCGTTACGCTGTCGAACCGCGCCGACGTCGGTGACGCGACGGTTTCGACGAGCGTGTTCCACGCGCTGCAGTGCGGGCACTGCCCCTGCCACTTCGGCGCCTGCCCGCCGCACTCGGTGCACGAATACAGCGTTTTCGGCTTAGCCATCGTTCGCGCGGTGCCCGGGTTTCAGCTGAGCTCGCCGGGGTCGGCGACCGCCGTTCCGAGCTTGCCGACGACGATCCCCGCGGCCTCGTTGGCGATCGACATCGCGTCGGGGAGTCCGGCGCCGGCGGCCAGCAGCGCACCCAGCGTTGCAATCACCGTGTCGCCCGCGCCGGAGACATCGAACACCTCGCGCGCCTGCGCCGGAATGGTGAGCGCGCCTGCCTCGGCGAACAGCGTCATTCCCTCCTCCGATCGCGTGATCAACAACGCGTCCAGTGCGAGGTGCCGTCGCAGCGCTTCGGCGCGCTTCTCGAGATCGGCCTCGTCGCGCGCGCGTCCGGCGACCTGACGGAATTCGCCCTGGTTGGGCGTGATGACGGTCGCGCCGCGGTAGCGCTCCCAGTCGTCGCCCTTCGGATCGACGAGCACCGGCTTGCCGGCGCGGCGCGCGCGCTCGATCATCGTCGCGATGTGCGCCAGCCCGCCTTTGCCGTAGTCGGACAGGACGAGCGCGTCGGCGTCGGCGAGCATACGGTCAAACGCGTCGAGATTCGAGGCGAGCAATTCATTGGGCGGCGCGGTCTCGAAATCGATCCGCAACAGCTGTTGCTGGCGTCCGACGACGCGCAGCTTCACCGTGGTCGTCAGCGCGGCGTCATGCAGGAACGTCGTCGTGACGCGCTCCACGTCGAGCATCCGGCGCAACGCGTCCGCCGGCTCGTCGGCGCCGGTGGCTGCCAGCAGCGCCGCATGCGCGCCCAAAGCGGCGATGTTGCGCGCAACGTTGGCCGCGCCGCCGGGACGCTCCTCGGTGCGGGCGATCCGGACCACGGGCACCGGCGCCTCGGGGGAGATGCGATCGACGTCGCCGAACCAATACCGGTCGAGCATCACGTCGCCGACGACGAGCACCCGCGACGCGGCCACGCGTTCGCGCCATTGCGAGAAACGCGCCATCATCGGCGTCCCATCGACAGGTGCTCGAAGCCTGCAATGCGCAGCGTTTCGGGCTCGTACAGGTTCCGGCCGTCGAATATCACCGGATGCCGGAGCAGCCGCTTCAGCACGTCGAAATCGGGACTGCGGAATTCCTTCCACTCGGTCACGACAATCAGCGCGTCGGCACCTTCGCAAGCCGCCATCGGATTGGCCGCGTACGACACGCCCGGCGCGGGTCCGAGCGCGCGCTTCGCCTCGTCGATCGCGACGGGGTCGTAGGCGTGAACCGTCGCGCCCCGTTCCAGCAGCGACGCGATGACGACCCGCGACGGCGCCTCGCGCATGTCGTCGGTGTTCGGCTTGAACGCGAGCCCCCAAAGCGCGAAGCGCCGCCCTGCGAGGTCGGCGCCGAAGCGCGCGACGACCTTGTCGACGAGCACGCGCTTCTGCGCCTCGTTGGCTGCCTCGACGGCGCCCAGCACCTTCAACGGGGCGCCCGCCTTTGCCGCGGTGAACTGCAGCGCGCGCACGTCCTTCGGGAAACAGCTGCCGCCGTATCCAACGCCCGGATAGAGAAAGTGCCAGCCGATCCGCGGATCCGACCCGATGCCCTGCCGCACGCATTCGATGTCGGCGCCGAGGCGCTCCGCCAGATTGGCGAGCTCGTTCATGAACGAGATCCGCGTTGCGAGCATCGCGTTCGCTGCGTACTTGGTGAGCTCTGCGGAACGCACATCCATGACCAGCAGCCGTTCGCGGTTGCGCTGGAACGGCGCGTAAACGGCGCGAAGCACGGCGATCGCGCGCTCGTCGTCGGCGCCGATGATGATGCGATCGGGCTTCATGAAATCGTCGACGGCCGCGCCTTCCTTCAGGAACTCGGGATTGGACGCGACCGCGTAGGCCACGTCGATACCGCGCGCGGCGAGCTCGTCGGCGACCACGGCGTGGACGCGATCGGCCGTGCCGACCGGCACCGTCGACTTGTCGACGACGAGTGTCCACTGCGTCATCCGCCGCCCGATGTCGCGCGCCGCCTGCAGCACGTACTGCATGTCGGCGCTGCCATCCTCGTCAGGCGGCGTGCCGACGGCAATGAACTGGACCGTCGCGTGACCGACGGCGGCGTCGACGTCGGTCGTAAAGCGCAGCCGTCGGGCAGCGACGTTGCGCCGGATCATCGGCTCGAGGCCGGGCTCGTGAATCGGCACGCCGCCCGACTGCAGCGAGGCGATCTTGTGCGCGTCGACGTCGAGACACAGCACATCGTTGCCGACTTCCGCGAGGCAAGTCCCGGTGACGAGCCCGACATAGCCGGTGCCGATGATCGTGATCTTCATGCGCGGTCTTTCAGGGCTAGGTTGATTTCGGCAAGAACGGCCATCGGGTCGGCTGCCGCGGTGATCGGCCGCCCGATGACGAGGTAATCGGCGCCCGCCGCCGCCGCCATCTCGGGCGTGCTCACGCGCACCTGGTCGTCGCGGGGGTTTCCCGCGAGCCGGATGCCCGGCGTCACGAGCGCGAACTCCGGCCCGAACGCCGAGCGCATCGAGCTCGCTTCGATCGGAGAGCACACGATGCCGTCGAGCCCGCAGTCGCGCGCGAGTGCGGCAAGCCGCAGCACATGGCGGCCGGCGTCGAGGTCGATGCCCGTTTCGTGCAGTGCAGCCTGGTCGAGGCTTGTCAACACGGTGACGGCCACGAGCAGCGGGCGCGGACGGCCAGCCTCGGCCGCCGTCGCTGCGACCGCGTCGCGCGCCGCCTTCAGCATCGGGCGTCCGCCGGCCGCGTGCACGTTCAGCATCCACACGCCGAGCCGCGTCGCCGCCGCGCACGCCTGCGCCACCGTGTTCGGAATGTCGTGGAACTTGAGGTCCAGGAACACATTGAAGCCACGCTCGACCATCCAGCGCACCGGATCGGGCCCCGCGGTCACGAACAGTTCCTTGCCGACTTTGAGGCCGCACTCGTGCGGATCGAGCCGCTCGGCGAGACCGAGCGCGCGCATCGGATTGGCGAAATCGAGCGCGACGATGACGCGCGGACGCGTGGGAGTGTTCATGGCGAGAGCCTTCTGGCGCGACATCGGCGCGCGTTGCTACGTGTAGCCGTCCGGAGTTTCGGTGCGCTTGG
>JBDTNI010000186.1:0-5213 GCA_039933815.1 Betaproteobacteria bacterium | reverse complement strand
GGTCGGCGTCGGCGCGTGGTTCCTGATGATGGTGATCGTGATGCCGATGGCCGGTACGGGCGTCTTCGGACTCGATCTGGGCATGATGGCCCCGGTGATGACGCTCATTCTGCATCTGATCTACGGCGCGGTTCTAGGCGGCGTTTACGGAGCGCTCCTGAAGACGACCGCGCAGCCGATCGCCGCGCACTGAGCCCCGCTCAGGATATGTCCCGCGCAAGCCGGCAGGGGCGACCTTTGTCACTTCGTCGGTGGTCGGAGACCGGCGTCTGATCGTCATCGCACCGACACGCGCGGGGGCTGCATACCGTTCTTCGATTGCTCGTGGATCGCGCGGTCGGCGGCTTCGCGCGCGACGCGGCGGGTGCCTGTTGGCGATGCCACCGCGTGACGGCGATCGCATTCACCGGCGTCCCGGTCAACACCGGCGGCGCAGCATCTCTCTAGAAGAGGCTCGCCTGCACCGGCTCCTCGTCGTCGGCCTCGGCGGGCTCGGCGGGCGGCGGCTCGTCGACGGGCTCGTCCACCCGCCGGTCGATGCTGCTGGCCGATATTTCGATCGTATCGCACAGCTGCGCGTCGTCGTTGCGCACCGCATTGACGCGCGTGGAGACCGGATACGCGCGCAGCGGCGCGCCTGACCACGGCCGGAGCAGATCGGAGACCCCGGGACTCGTGGCGTCGAGCCAGCGCGTGTAGTCGCCTTCCGATACGATCACGGGCATCCGTGGATGCACGCGCCGCAGCGATTCGCACGCGTCGGTGGTGACGATCGTGCACGTGTCGAGCACCTCGCCGTCGGCCGACAGCCAGCGTTCGTACAGCCCGGCGAGCCCGAACGGGCGCCCATCCTCAAGGCCGACGTGCATCGGTTGCTTGCCCGCGGGCGTCACCTGCCACTCGTAGAAACCGTTCACCGGAACGAGGCAGCGATGCCGCGCGTAGGCGTTGCGGTAGGCGGATTTCACGCCGAGCGTCTCCGCGCGGGCGTTGATCATCCGCACGCCGATCGCAGGGTCCTTCGCCCACCGCGGCACGAGTCCCCAGCGCACCTGCGCAAGCTCGCGCTCGCCGGAGGCGTTCAGCCGGACGATCGGCACCGGCTGCGTCGGCGCGATGTTGTAGCGGGGATGAAGGTCCGGTGGGTGCGGCAGGCCGAACGCCAGCGCGATGGCGGCGGGGTGGCTCGACAGTTCGTAGCGGCCGCACATCGTCAGGCGTCGTCGGGGACCGCGTCGGCGGGCGTCTCCAGCACACGCTGCGCGGTCTTTGCGATCTGGACGGTGTCCCAGTACGCGTAAGCACCGACCGCCGCGGCGCCTGCGAGCGGAATCCAGCGGCCGGCGGCGTTGCTGGCGATCCGCTTGGAAACGGTCGCACCGATCCCGCCAAGCGCGCTTCGAAGCGCGCCGCCGCTCAACTGCCGGATGACGACGCGCTGGCCGCCGCGTACCGCGACATCGCGTAGCACGTGACTGGCGGCGTGCCGGAACAGGCAGTACAGCATGTGGGTACGGGTGAGATCGGCGCTGCGCCCGTAGACCTCGAAGATGTCGGCGACCATCTGCTGCTGGGTCTTCCAGATCAGGAAGATGTCCGGCAGTAGCGTCATGAAGCCGAGAGGTCCCACCGGCAGCGCAAGCGACCCCGACAACAGCGCCGCGCGTTTCGCCGCCCGCCGCGCGATGGCGCGCGCGGCATCGACGGGCACCTCCATCGGGCGCGTGGTCGGCGCCGGAATGTCGGCGAGCATGCGCTCGAGCGTTGCGATGATCGGCCCGTGGCGGTCGGTGCCGGTGGTTTCCGACGGCCGGGGAACGAGAGGGTTTTTCATGGTCCCGATATGGGGGCGGTTGGCCGATGCGTAAACCGGTCGCCGCAGTCTAACGCTGCTGCACGGGTCGGACAGCACGTTGGCAATGCGTTCGTGCTTCGACTGGCGCGGTCTACAATCGTTGCTCGATGGAACCTGCCGACTTCGGGCGGCCCGCCGGCGCCGCCACCGCACAGGGCCCGGTCGCCCCCGCGGAGCCGGCGCGGCCTCCCGCGGTTCACTGACGCCGGCATGCGCGTGTTCGGATTCGCCGGCTGGTCCGGCAGCGGCAAGACGACGCTGATCGAAGCGATCGTGCCACGACTCGTCGCGTCCGGACTGCGACTGGCGCTCGTCAAGCACGCGCACCACACGTTCGATGTCGACCATCCCGGCAAGGATTCGCGACGCCATCGCGACGCCGGCTGCGCGGAGGTGCTGGTAAGCTCCGCCGCGCGCTGGGCGCTGATGCACGAACTGCGCGGCGACGCCGAATTGACGCTGACCGGCGCAATCGGCCGACTGTCCCCGTGCGACCTCGTGCTCGTCGAGGGCTACAAGCGCGCGGCGATTCCCAAGCTCGAGGTCTGGCGCGAGGCTGTGGGGAAGCCGCTGCTCCATCCGGGCGACGGGTGGATCGTCGCCGTGGCTACCGACGAGCCGTCGCGGCTGCACACGGCGCTGCCACGGTTCCCGTTGGATGCGCCGGAGGCAATCGCAACGTTCGTCGCGAGGAACGCCGCCGTTTGGCCGCCCGCCGATTGACGAACCCCTGCGCGCGCGGTAGTTTGGAACTGTCCGTCGACGGCGCGTCCTAAGTATCCGGTACCCTTCGCAACGTCCGGCCTGCTCCGCCCCAACGCCATCGTGATCAACGTCCGATCCCTCGCCGCCACCGCTGCCCTGGTCGCGCTCGCCGTTGCCGGCCAGACGTCGGCCGAGCCGGCGTCCGCGCCCGCCGATCGGGCCGCGGGAGGCTTCTACGGCGGCGTCGCCCTTCGCAATGCCGGTGTGGACGCTGCGGGCATCGATCTCGGCCGGCTGACGTCCACATGGGCCCGTTTCGGCTCGTCGGTCACCGACGACGCGGCGAGTCGCGCGCTCGTTTTCGGCGGCTACCGCTGGGCAAATCAGGTGGCGGTGGAGGGCTCATTTGAAACGGCGGATCGCTACGCGCTGCGGCCGCTGGACGCGGCCGCTCCCCGTGGCGTCGGTCTGTCGCTGGCGGCGTCGGCGCCCGCGGCGGCGCGGACGTGGGCCGCCGACGTATACACCAGCTGGTCGTTCCGGCAGCATTTGGCGCTGTACGGGCGTCTCGGTTACGCGCAGTCGGAGGCCGCGCCCGGCTATGCGCTCGCGTCGCTGCCGATCAACGAGGCGCGCCGTGTGCGCGACGGCGTCAACTACGGCGTGGGGGTCCGCTACGACGTATCGTCCGCACTGGGATTGCGGCTCGAGTACGCGCGTTTCAGCCGTTTTGCCGGCGAGGCGCTCGCCGGGCCGCTGCCCGACTCCGATCAGGTACAGCTGGGCATGCAGTTCCGGTTCTGACGCCGGCCGCCGCCGTACAATGCTCGGCGGCGCGCTTCGCATGCGAAGCCCGGCGCCTTCTGTTGGGCGACCCCGGATGTCCGACTCCCTCTCCTCCGCCCCTTTTGCCGTTCGCGTTGTCTACCTGGCGCGGCTGCACGACGCGCTCGGCGTCGCGGGCGAAACGCTGACCCTCTGCGAAACGGACGCGCCGACGGTGGATACGATCGTCGCCACGCTCGGCCGGCGCGGCGGCGCGTGGGCCGACGAGCTCGCGCCGGGGCGGGCCGTTCGCTTCGCCGTCAACCAGCGGATCGCAGGTCGGGCGCAGACGTTGAAAGACGGCGACGAGGTGGCGATCTTCCCGCCGGTGACCGGCGGCTGACGACGCGACATGACCGTTCGCGTTCAGACCGACGATTTCGACGCCGGACGGGAACTGACCCGGTTGCGGCGAGAGGATCTCGGCGTCGGCGCCGTTGCATCGTTCATCGGGACGGTTCGCGATGTCAACGACGCGTCGACGATCACCGGCATGACGCTTGAGCATTATCCCGGCATGACGGAGGCGGCGCTCGATGACATCGTCGACGAGGCGCGGCGCCGTTTCGACATCCGCGACGCGCTCATCGTCCATCGCGTCGGTCCGCTCGCGCCGGGAGATCAGATCGTGCTCGTCGCGGTCACGAGCGCGCACCGCGGTGCCGCGTTCGCCGCGTGCGAATTCATCATGGACTATCTCAAGACCCGCGCGCCGTTCTGGAAAAAGGAGCGGCTGACCGACGGCGAGCGCTGGGTCGAGGCGCGCGCCAGCGACGAGGACGCCGCGCGTCGGTGGTAGCGCCGATGGCCGACACCGCGCTCGTGGCGATCGACTGGGGCACGACGTCGGCCCGCGCCTACCGGCTCGCGGTCGATGGCACCGTGCAGGAGCGTCGCGGCGTGCCGCTGGGCGTCAAGCACGTGCGAGACGGCCACTTCGAGCCGGCTCTCGCGAAACTGCTCGGCGACTGGATCGAGATCGACGCGCCGCGCATCGCCTGCGGCATGATCGGAAGTCGTCAGGGGTGGATCGAGGCGCCCTACGTCGAATGTCCGGCGTCACTGGCCGCGCTCGCCGACCGCGTCGTGCGGACGCCTGACGATGGGCTGACAATCGTGCCCGGCGTGACGACGCGCGACGCGGCCGGCATTCCCGACGTGATGCGCGGCGAGGAAACCCAGTTGCTCGGCGCGGTGGCCAGCGACGAAGGCAGCGTGCTCGCCGTGTTGCCGGGCACCCACAGCAAGTGGGCCCGCGTCGAACACGGGCGCATCGTCGATTTCACGACTTTCATGACCGGTGAGCTGTACGGCATTCTGATCGACCACAGCATGCTGGGACGCATCGCCGGACACGAACCCGGCCGTTTTTCGCGGGACGCTTTCTCGCGGGGCGCAGCGCGCGGGCTGCGCGCGGGCGAGCTAGCACACGACCTGTTCGGCGCGCGCACGCTGGCGTTGTCCGGCGAGCTCGCTTCGGACGAAGTGGGCGACTGGCTGTCGGGATTGTTGATCGGCCGCGAAGTGCGCGGCGCGCGTGCGTGGGCGCTGCGCGTGGGTGTCGAGACGTCGAATGCGCGAATCATCGGGGCCGACGCACTCGTCGAGCGCTACGCGCTGGCGATGAGCGACGCGGGTATGCTCACCGAACGCGGCCGCGACGACGCCGCGGCGCGCGGGTTGTGGCGCATTGCCGGCCGCGTCGGCGTGGTCGGCGTGACGCCCACGTCGTGAATCGTTTGCGATGAACTTCGGGAGCTTGCCGGGATGACGCTCGACGAATGCCTGACCCCGCTGCCTCTCGTTGCCGTGCTGCGCGGCATCACGC
>JBDTNI010000185.1:0-5247 GCA_039933815.1 Betaproteobacteria bacterium | reverse complement strand
ACCGCTCGTCTACCGGCCGGTCTCCAAGGTTCGCTTCGTCACGGCGGCGAGCCTGTTCGACGGCCACGATGCGTCGATCAATATCATGCGCCGGATTTTGCAGGCGTCAGGCTGCGAGGTCGTCCATCTCGGGCACAACCGGTCGGTCGAGGAGATCGTCGACTGCGCGATCCAGGAAGACGCGCACGCGATCGCCGTGTCGTCGTACCAGGGCGGCCACGTCGAATTCTTTACCTACATGCTCGACCTGCTCCGCGAGCGCGGCGCCGGCCACGTCAAGGTCTTCGGCGGTGGCGGCGGCGTGATCGTGCCGGCCGAGATCGAGGCGCTGCACGCGTACGGCGTCACGCGGATCTTCTCGCCGGAAGACGGCCAGAAGCTCGGTCTGCAGGGCATGATCAACGAAATCGTCGCCGCCGCCGACGTCGATCTCGCGCAATCGTTTCCCGATTCGATCGTCGATCTGACCGCCGGCGATCGGTTCGCGCGGACGCGTGCCATCGCCCGGATGATCACCGCGCTCGAAGCCGGCGTCGTACCGGCGACCCTCGTTCAGGCGCTGCGCGACGCGGCCGCGAAGACGACGGCGCCTGTCCTCGGCATCACCGGCACGGGAGGGGCGGGCAAGAGCTCGCTGACCGACGAGCTCGTCCGGCGGTTCCGCCTGGACCAGGGCGATCGATTGCGGATCGCGATCCTGTCGATCGACCCGTCGCGACGGAAATCGGGCGGCGCGCTGCTCGGCGACCGCATCCGGATGAACGCGATCCACGCGCCGTCGATCTACATGCGCTCGCTCGCGACGCGCGATGCCGGCAGCGAGATCTCGAAGGTGCTGCCCGACGCGATCGCCACCTGCAAGGCCGCCGGGTTCGGCATCGTCATCGTCGAGACGTCGGGCATCGGCCAGGGCGACGCCGCGATCGTGCCGCACGTCGACGTGTCGCTGTACGTGATGACGCCTGAGTTCGGCGCGGCGTCTCAGCTCGAGAAGATCGACATGCTCGACTTCGCCGATTTCATAGCCATCAACAAGTTCGACCGCAAGGGTGCGCAGGACGCGCTGCGCGACGTGCGCAAGCAGTACCAGCGCAACCGGGAGCGCTTCGCCGCGGCGCCCGACGACATGCCGGTATTCGGCACGATCGCGTCGCGTTTCAACGACGACGGCGTCACTGCGCTCTACCACGCGATCGCGCACGCGCTGCGCGGGCACGGACTGACCCTCGGCGAAGGGCGACTCGCGCCGGCGACGGTCCGGCATTCGTCGCAGCGGCAGGCGGTGGTGCCGGCGCCGCGCATCCGGTATCTCGCGGAAATCGCGGAGACGGTGCGCCGCTATCACGCGCGGGCGCAGTCGCAGGCACGGATCGCCCGCGAACGCCAGCAGCTGCGCGCGACCCGCGGCATGCTCGCGGAAACGATTCCGGCGCTCGACGCCTTGGTGGCCGACCGCGACGCGAAGCTCGACGCGCGGTCGCGCAAGCTGCTCGACATGTGGCCACGGCTCAAGTCGGCGTACGCCGGTGAAGAGTATGTCGTGAAGATACGCGACAAGGAGATCCGGACGGCGCTGACGACGACGTCGCTGTCGGGCACCCGCGTGCGCAAGGTCGCGCTGCCGTCCTGGGAGGACGACGGCGAGATCCTGCGCTGGCAGCTCACGGAGAACGTGCCGGGCAGCTTCCCGTTCACCGCCGGCGTGTTCGCGTTCAAGCGCGAGAACGAGGACCCGACGCGGATGTTCGCCGGCGAGGGCGACGCATTCCGGACGAATCGGCGGTTTCACCTGCTCGCCGATGGGATGCCGGCGAAGCGGCTGTCGACGGCGTTCGACTCGGTGACGCTGTACGGCAACGATCCCGACCGTCGCCCGGACATCTACGGGAAGGTCGGCAACTCCGGCGTGTCGATCGCGACGCTCGACGACATGAAGGTGCTGTATTCGGGCTTCGACCTCTGCGCGCCGGACAACTCGGTATCGATGACGATCAACGGCCCGGCGCCGACGATCCTGGCGATGTTCGTCAACACGGCGATCGACCAGCAGCACGACAAGTTCGTCAGCGACAACGGGCGCGAGCCGACCGAGGACGAGGTCGCCAAGATCCGCGCGTGGACGCTGTCCACGATGCGCGGCACCGTCCAGGCCGACATCCTGAAGGAGGACCAGGGCCAGAACACGTGCCTGTTCTCGACGGAGTTCAGCCTGAAGGTGATGGGTGACATCCAGCAGTATTTCGTCCACCACAACGTCAGGAATTTCTATTCGGTGTCGATCTCCGGCTACCACATCGCGGAGGCCGGCGCGAACCCGATCTCGCAGCTTGCCTTCACGCTCGCCAACGGCTTCACGTTCGTCGAGGCGTACCTCGCCCGCGGCATGCACATCGACGACTTCGCGCCGAACCTGTCGTTCTTCTTCAGCTACGGCATGGACCCCGAGTACGCGGTCATCGGACGCGTGGCGCGGCGGATCTGGGCGATCGCGATGCGCGAGCGCTACGGCGCCAACGAGCGGAGCCAGAAGCTCAAGTTCCATTCGCAGACGAGCGGCCGCAGCCTGCACGCGCAGGAGATCTCGTTCAACGACATCCGCACGACGCTGCAGGCGCTGATCTCGACGTACGACAACACGAATTCGCTGCACACCAACGCGTACGACGAGGCGATCACCACGCCGACCGAGGAGAGCGTGCGCCGCGCGATGGCGATCCAGATGATCATCAATCGCGAATGGGGCATCGGCAAGAACGAGAACCCCAACCAGGGCTCGTTCATCGTCGAGGAGCTGACGGCGCTCGTCGAGGAGGCGGTGCTGCAGGAGTTCGAAGCGCTGTCCGAGCGCGGCGGCGTGCTCGGCGCGATGGAGACCGGATATCAGCGGGGCAAGATCCAGGAGGAATCGCTGTACTACGAGCACCGCAAGCACGACGGCTCCTACCCGATCGTCGGCGTCAACACGTTCCGCAATCCCAACGCCGACGCCGCACCGCGCACGATCGAGCTCGCGCGCTCCACCGACGACGAGAAAGCGTCGCAACTCGCGCGGCTCGCGGACTTCCGCGCCCGCAACGCCGGCGCGGCACCCGCGGCGCTCGAACGACTCGAGCGCACCGCGATGGAGGGCGGCAACGTGTTCGCCGAACTCGTCGAAACGGTGCGGGTTTGCTCGCTCGGGCAGATCACCAGCGCGCTGTTCGACGTCGGTGGCCAGTATCGACGAAGCATGTAGCGCTGGGACTCGGACCCGCCATCCATGGGCGGCGCGACGGCCGGTGAAGCGCGGCAGCGCGCAGATGCCGGCGGCGCGGGCGCGACGGCCGACGCCGCGGCGCGGTAATCGGTGATCGACGCGCGTCCCGCGGTCCGGCAGCGATGGTGGGCGCGCCGGCGCTGCCCCGCGTGCGGCAGCACCGACGTCCGCCGATCGGGCCTGCGCAGTCGTGAATCGGGCGCTCATCCGTGGCGCTCGCCGTATCGCTGCCGCGCCTGCGCGACGCGCTTCTGGGTGACGAGCCGCAAGGCCCGCGCGAGCGTGCTGGTCGCGACGGGCCTCGGGTTCCTCGCAGTGCTGCTGGTCGCATTCGGCGTCGTGCTGCCGCACTACCGCATGGCGCAGTCGGTGCGCATCGACGCCGAGGAGCGCGTGATCGAGGAATGGTCCGCGCCGGTAATCCCCGATAAGGCTATCCTTTCACCGCCCCCGAGCTGACGCGTCCATCGCGGTCGACGGCGCCGCTTGCGCCGGCGTCGGGGCTAGTGGGCGCCGGCCCTCTGTAGCAGAGCGACCATGTCCGCGAAGCCACGGCGTCGCGCGAGCGTCAGCGGCGTCGCGCCGCTGCGATCGGCGAGGTTGACATCGGCGCCGCCGTCGATCAGCGCCTTCAGCGTTGCGGTGTGGCGTGAGCCCCCGTCGCCCAGCACGATCGATTCGATCAGCGCCGTCCAGCCGAGGTTGTTCACATGGTCGAGCGGCGCGCCCGCGCGAATGAGCGTTCGGACGACGTCGGCGTGGCCGAGGTGTGCCGCCGCGATCAGCGCGGTGCCGTCGTAGCGGCTCGTGATGTTGCGCGGGCTGCCGCCCATTGCAAGTGCGGTTTCCAGCGTCGCGACATCGTCCGCGACCGCCGCGATCGTCACGATGTCGTACCGGTCGTCGTCCAGCGCGTTCGGGTCCGCGCCGGCGCGGACGAGCGCCTCGAGCGCCGCGCGCGACTTCGCGTGGGCCGCGACGTGCAGCGGCGTGCGGCCGCGCGTGTCCCGCGCATTCGCCGTTCGACCGTCGGCCGCCAGGCGACCGACCAGCGCCGGGTCGTCGCGGAGGGCCGCCGCGAACAGTCCCGAATAGGCCGACCGTTCCGCGACGGACGGCGGGGTCTGCGCGACGACCGGCAGCGCGGTGACGAGCATCGATACGGACAAGAGTACGTTGAGCATGGGAACCGTTTCGGCACCGACACGCGGTTGATTTTACGGGGAACGCGCGGCCGCCGCCGCTGCCCAACGCCGGGGCGGACGCGGCGCGCGTTCGCGTAAGATGACCCACTCCTGCGGCGTAGCGCGCCGCCAACGCAAGCGTCGCAAGCCAACGTGGCCGATCAAGCTAACTGGTCCTTTCCGTCGGAGCTGCAGCCGAAGCCGGGCGAGTTGCCGTTCGACCTCTCGGCCGCGCTCAACGCGGTCGTCGCGCTGCGCGTCGAGGTTCCCGACGATGCGTTCACTGCGTCGATCCTCGGAACCGAGCGCACGGGCAATGGCGTCGTCATCAACGACGAGGGCCTCGTGCTGACGATCGGCTATCTGATCACCGAAGCCGAAACGATATGGCTGACGACGACGACCGGCGTCGTCGTTCAGGGACATGCGCTTGCGTACGATCAGGTCACGGGACTCGGACTCGTGCTGCCGCTCGGCAAGCTCGACGTGCCGCCGGTCGCTCGCATCGGCGTCGCGTCGGCCGACATCGACGACGACGTGTTCGTCATCAGCCATGGCGGCCGCGCACATGCGCTGAAGGCGCGCGTGTTCGCGCGCCGCGAGTTCGCCGGCTACTGGGAATACCTGCTGGACGAGGCGCTGTTCACCACGCCGCCGCATCCCGAATGGAGCGGCGCGGCACTGCTCGACGGCCAGGGGCGGCTCGTCGGCGTCGGCTCGTTGTTCGTTCAGGAAGCGGACGGCGAGGAAACGGTGAAGGGCAACATGTTCGTCCCGAGCGAGCTCATCGATCCGATCCTCGACGAC
>JBDTNI010000184.1:0-5309 GCA_039933815.1 Betaproteobacteria bacterium | reverse complement strand
ACACGTCGCACTCTCCCGCGCGGACCGTCACGGACGGAGGTCTCCGGTCTGTCATCGCGCAAAAACGGTCGCGTCACTGCCCCCGCTCGTCAGCCTGCAAAATCTCTGCCACGACACCCCGCGCGGGACGCCTGCATCAGCGTGGCCGGCGGGATCCGGCGCGCCAGAAACGGAGCACCAGGTAACCGCCGACCATGCCGCCGAGATGGGCAAAGTGGGCGACGCCCTGCTGCGTGCCGGTGACGCCGAGGAACAATTCGAGCACCGCATACAGCGCGACGAACACGCGGGCCGGCAGCGGAATCGGCGGGATCAGCAGCATGACCCGGTTGTGCGGGAAATACATCGCGTACGCGAGCAACAGGCCGAACACGCCGCCCGATGCGCCGATGGTCGGGTAGATGGCCCCCGAGATCTGCGCCACGATCAGCTGCATGATCGCGGCCGAGATCACCGACGCCAGGTAGAACGCGAGGTAGCGGCGCGTGCCGAGCACGCGCTCGATTGCGCTGCCGAACATGTACAGCGCAAACATGTTGAAGGCGAGGTGCAGGATGCTGCCATGCAGAAACGCGTAGGTGACGAGTTGCCACGGCATGAACGCCACGCCCTGCCCCAGGCTGCCGGTGGCCAGCGGCCACAGCGCCAGCGGCAGGAGGATGGCGGGAGCCACCTGCTGCAACAGGTACAGCGCAACGTTTGCGACGATGAGGGCGGTGGTGATGGGCGGCATGGGGACGCAAATCCGCGTTCGGTGGACGTTTCGAACATGGGGCGCAGCGAACCCCGGTACAAGGCTTCAGCTCCGCGGCGCCGCACGAGCCCCCGGCCAATGGCTGCGACGCCGCCCGGCTTAGAATGCTCACGCCTCGTCGCAACGATACGCCCACCCGTGCAAACACCCGTCCCCGAACCCAAAGTCATCCGGCATCCCGTCGTGAGCATCGACGACTTCCTGCCACCCTCCGAGTGGCAGGCGCTCCTTCGTCAGGTGCTCGAGAACGAGTCCGGTTTCGCACCGTCCGGCACGCACGACGCGCGCGCGGACTATCGCCATTCGCTCGTGATGAATCCTCCCGACGCGCTGGTGCGCCCTGTCGTCGATCGCGTTCGTGCACTGGCCCCGGAGGTCCTGCCCACGTTGCGCGTGCGCAACGTGCCCCTCGGAATCGTCGAAGCCCAGATCACCGCCATTGTCGACGGCAGCTTCTTCGGCGTGCATACCGATGCCGGACACGCGAACGTGCCCAAACGCTATCTGACGTATGTCTACTACTTCAACCGCGCACCGAAGGGCTTCACCGGCGGCGAACTGCGCGTATACGACGACATCCTGCGCAACGACAAGCTGGCGCGCGGTGAGACGTTCCAGACGCTGGATCCGCTGCACAATCGGCTGGTGCTGTTCTGGGCGCGCACGATGCACGAGGTGATGCCGGTGCATATCGCGTCGCGCGCCTTCGCCGACGCGCGCTTCACGGTCAACGGCTGGGTCAATTCCGCGTGACGCGCGGGCCGCCTCGCGCTATTGGCCGTAGTCGCGCGGAGGTGGCTCCGCGCATTGCGGAATCTGTCCGCTCATGCCGTCACAGTAGCGCGAACGTGCGCGTTGCTGGCAGGCGAGCCTCGCAAAGAAGGATTCGCTTGCGCAGACGTCGAGCGCCGTGGCGAGCCCGAGCACGCGGTCGTAGCCGGCGGGGGCGGCGACCCCGGCGGCAGCGGGGGGCGTCGCGGACGCGACTGCGACGCGATCCGACGACACGGGAACGGCTGCGCGCTCGCGGGACCGCGACCGCTGCACCGACTGCGACGTTCTGAGAACGGCGACGGGCGCCCCGTCCGCGACTTTCGACGTCGGAATGATCGCCGCGGGCGCATCCACGCGCACGTGAAAATTTCGGGCGCTTACGTTCGTGACGTCGCGATCGATCATCACCGAGTCGCGCGCGGCCGATGGCCGCATGCCGCTGACCGCGTAGACGCCGGCGGCCGCGGCGAGCCCCACGGCGAACGCGCCCGTCGCCAGCACGATGCGGGATGAAAGCTGCGGAGGCCACGCCAGTCGGTGGCCGCGCGTCGCGACGGCGTCTCCGCCGGGCGCAAACGCGCCGACCGAATCGGCGCCCGCGCGCGCGGCGTCGAGCTCGCGCTCGCATTCGCGGCACAACCGGCCGAGTCGAGTCAGCCGCTGGCTGCACATTCTGCAATGCATCAACGCGGCCATCGCGGGCTGTGCGGGGCATCTCCCGCCGTAGAGGCGGCACGAGGTTTCATAGGCAAATCAACGAAGTTGTCGGCAATCGGCTCCGGATCACTCGTAGCAAGTCGCGGGCCCGGGAACACCGGCGGTCGTTCCGGCCGGCTGGCTGGCCCATCGCTTGCTCCGACAGGTGTCCCGCCGACGAATCGAGGTCATTGCGTCCTGGTCATGACCGCAGCAACTGCACCTCGGCAATCCGAATGGACGCGTCTCGCGCGGCTCATCTGGCCCTTCGTCGCGATCGTCGTGCTGCTGCTCGTGCTCGGCACGACCAGCCTGCAGGTCATCAGCGGCGTGCGCGCCTACATTGGCGCAATTGGCGCATGGTCGAACGCCCGCAACGCGGCGGTCGAGGCCATCGAGCAATACGCGCAAACGCGTAACGAGGACCACTACGACCGGTTCGTGGACGAAGCGCGGGTCGTTGCCGGCGCGCGCATTGCGCGCGTCGAGCTCGAGAAGCCGTTTCCGGATTTCGATGTCGCGAGACGCGGGCTGCTGCAGGCGCGAAACCATCCGGCCGACATCAGCGCGATGATCGATCTGTTCCGTCGTTTCCGCCCGATGGGATTCATGTCGGGCGGCGTCGACCTCTGGACGCAGGCGGATGTGCTGTTCGCGCGCGTCGAGGCGCTCGCAGCGGGGATCCACGCCGACGTGCGCCGTGGCCACGCCAACGCTGATCTGCAGCCCGCGCTCGTCGAGACGCGCATGATCGACCGCGAGCTGACATCGATCCAGCGGGAATTCTCGGAGACGTTCTCGACGACGTCGCGCCACGTCGAAGCCGCGCTGACGTACGGGACGCTGGGGCTCGGCATCGCGCTGGTACTCGTGGCGATCGGACGCACGCAGCGGCTCATCCGCAAGGAAGACGCATTCACCGAGGCGCTCCGCGCGAGCCAGCAACGCTACGACTACGCCGTCAGCGGCACGAACGACGGGATCTGGGACTGGAGTCTCGAAAGTCCGGTGCCGTACTTCTCGCCGCGTTTCGAGGCGCTGATGGGCTACGCACCGGAGACGCTGCGCGAATCCGCGGGGCTGTTCGCCCGGCGCATTCACCCGCACGAGCGGCGGCAGACACTCGCAAAAATCGGCGAACACCTCGCACGCGGCGATCCGTTCGACCTCGAATTCAGGCTGCGGCGCGCGGATGGAGACTATCGGTGGTTCCGCAGCCGCGGCCGGGCCGTCCTCGGCGAAAGCGGAAAACCGCGGCGCATGGCGGGCTCGCTCGCCGACATCTCCGACCGCAAGCGTGCCGAGGCGCAGACATTGCAGGAAAAGGAACGCGCCGAGGTGACGCTCGCGTCGATAGCCGACGCCGTGATCACGGTCGACAACGGCGGGTCGATCGAATACATGAACCCGGTCGCCGAGCGGCTGACCGGTTACTCGGCCGCCGACGCACGCGGTTGCGCCGTCACGGCGGTGTTCCGCGTGCAAGACGAGTTGACTGGCACGGTGGTCGTCGATCCGATCGGACGCGCCCTGACCACCGAAGTGGCCGTCGCGTCCGAGGGCAATGTCGTGCTCATCAGCCGCCACGACGGCCCCGTGGCGATCGACTATTCCGCGGCGCCCATCCGTGATCGCGCGGGCAATGTCGGCGGCGTCGTGCTGGTCTTCCACGACATGAGCCGTGAGCGCCAATACGCGACGCGCCTTGCGCACCTCGCGAGCCACGATGCGCTGACCGGGCTCATCAACCGCCGCGAATTCGAGCGGCGGGTGACCGCGATGCTCGCCGAAAGCCAGCAGCAGCGAACGCACCACGCGATCCTGTATCTCGACCTCGATGAATTCAAGGTCGTCAACGACACGTGCGGCCATGCAGCCGGCGACGAGCTGCTGCGGCAGGTGAGCGCGCTGCTCCGTCCGCGGTTGCGCGAAGGCGATACGCTGGCGCGACTCGGCGGCGACGAATTCGGCGTACTGCTCGAGCACTGCGCAGAAGCGCCCGCGCTGGCGATCGCCGATGCGCTGCGCACGGCAATCGGCGACTTTCATTTCCTGTGGAAACAGCGGCTGTTCAAGATCGGTGCGAGCGTCGGCGTCGTCGGTGTCGACGGCGGCCCGCACTCGCTCGCCGGCGTGCTGTCCGCCGCGGACGCCGCGTGTTACATGGCAAAGGACAAAGGCCGCAACCGCGTGCAGCTCTACAGCCCGGGCAGCGACGAGGTCACGTTGCGCAAAGGCGAGATGGAGTGGGTCAACCGGATCCACCGCGCACTTGCCGACAACCGGTTCTGCCTCTACGCCCAGCCGGTGCATGCGACGGCCGACGAGGACGGTGCGCCCGCCTACACCGAACTCCTGTTGCGGCTGCGCGCCGATAACGGCGATCTCGTGTCGCCGACGGCCTTCATCCCGGCCGCCGAGCGCTATCACATGATGCCCGCCATCGATCGGTGGGTGATCAGCACGGCGTTCGCAACGCTTGCCCGTTACCGCGGCGCGCCGGGCGCGTCTCCCGATACCGGCGTCTGTGCGATCAACGTATCCGGCGCCTCGCTCGGCGAGGACGATTTCCTGGCGTTCGTGCAGGGGCAGTTCGCGCTGCACGGGATCTTGCACGCGCAGGTCTGCTTCGAGATCACGGAAACGACCGCCGTCGCGTCGCTGACCAAGGCGACCGAGTTCATGAGCGCGCTGCGCGGCGCGGGATGTCGCTTCGCGCTCGATGACTTCGGCGTTGGCGTATCGTCGTTCACGTACCTGAAACACCTCCCCGTCGATTACCTGAAGATCGACGGAAGTTTCGTGCGGGACATGCTCGACAACCCGGTCAACTACGCGATGGTCGAGGCGATTCACCGGATCGGCCACATCATGGGCAAGCAGACGATCGCCGAATCGGTCGAAAGCCGGGAGACGCTGGCGGCGCTGCGGTCGATCGGTGTCGACTACGCCCAAGGCTTCGCTATCGCGGCACCCGCGCCGTTTCGACGGTTGCGCGCGCTGCGGCGCGTACCCTCGACGCGGGCGGCGAGCGGGTTCTGAACGACGGCCAGGTTTGCCGTGGCACTTTTCGCCGCTTCCGCTG
>JBDTNI010000183.1:0-5322 GCA_039933815.1 Betaproteobacteria bacterium | reverse complement strand
TCGGCGGCAACGGCGTGTCGATGGGGTACGACCAGGTGTTCAACGCGCTGCAGACGGGCGTGGTCGACGGCGCGGAGAACAACCCGCCGAGCTTCGTCTTCGACAACCATTACCAGGTGGCCAAGTTCTACACGCTCGACGAGCACCTTATCGTCCCCGAGATGGTCGTCTTTTCCAAGAAGACGTGGGACTCGCTGTCGAAGGACGACCAGGCGCTGCTGAAGAAATTCGGCAAGGAAGCGCAGGCGGAGGAACGCGTGCTGTGGGTCAAGTACGAGAAGGAAGCGATGGACAAAGCGAAGGCGGCCGGGATCACGATCACTGAAATCGCCGACAAGAAAGCGTTTCAGGACGCCGTGAAGCCGGTTTGGGACAAGTACGGCCCCAAGTACGCAGACATGATCAAGCGTATCCAGGCTGTTCAGTAATCCGGCACGTGTCAACGCGGGCCTGCGCGCCTGGCGTGACTCATTCCCGGGTCGTGCCGCCGATGCGCGCACGACCCGGCGAATGACAGGGGGAATCGGCATGTCTCTTCTGTATCGCAAGGCGATGGACGCCTTGTATCTCGCTTGCATAATCATCGCCGGAACCGCGCTGGTTCTGATTTCCGCCGTGATCCCGTGGGCGGTCTACACCCGCTACGTCATCAATCGGGCCGCATCGTGGCCCGAGCCGACGGCCGTGCTGCTCACGATCGTGCTAACGTTTTTCGGGGCCGCGGCCTGTTACCGGCTCGGCCTGCACATGAACGTCACGCTGGCGGTCGGATTGCTGCCCAAGGCCTGGCGCCGGGCGAGCGACATCTTCGTCGAATTGCTGATGGCCGCGATAGCGTTGTTCATGGCTGTGAAAGGCACCGGACTCGTTGCCGCAACGTGGGCCAACACGATATCCGATTTTCCTTCGCTGTCGGTCGGCGTGACCTACCTGCCGATTCCGCTCGGCGGCGTGATCCTGCTGCTGTTCGTCATCGAGCACCTGACGATCGGCCCTCCGCCCGACACGGCCGACGGCCACGAGACGGCCGCCTTCGAATGACACGGACCTAGAGACGACATGGACATTCTGGTGCTCCTCGGCTGCCTGTTCGCGCTGTTCGCGATCGGCATGCCCATTGCGTATTCGCTGGGTCTTGCCGCGATTGTCGGCGCGATGTGGATCAACGTGCCGCTCGAGGCGGTGATGCTGAAGATCGCGGACGGCGTCAGCAAGGTCGCGATGCTGACGATCCCGTTTTTCGTGCTCGCCGGTGCGATCATGGCGGAAGGAGGCATGGCGAAACGGCTCGTCGCATTCGCGAACGTGCTGGTCGGGGTGGTACGCGTGCGTGGAGGACTGTCGGCGGTGAACATCGTCGCGACGACATTCCTGAGCGGCATCTCGGGCTCGTCGGTGGCGGACGTTTCGGCGATCGGCTCGGTGATGATTCCGCAGATGGAAAAGGTCGGCTACCCGCGGGCCTTCGCGACCAACGTCACGATCAGCGCTTCCGTGCAGGCCATCGTCGTGCCGCCGAGCCATAACGCCGTTATCTACTCACTCGCGACCGGCGGCCTGATCTCGATCACCAGCCTGTTCATGGCGGGCATCGTTCCCGGCCTCCTGCTCGGGGCGTCGCTGATTGCGCTGGTGATCTTCATCGGCTATCGCGACGGCCATCCGCGCGGCGAGTCCGTGCCGCTGCGCGCCGCGATGAAGATCACGTTCGACGCGATGTGGGGACTGATCACGATCCTGATCATCATCGGCGGCATCCTCGGCGGCATCTTCACGGCCATCGAGGCGGGCGCCGTCGCGTGCCTGTGGGCGTTCTTCGTCACGATGTTCATCTACCGCGATTACCGCTGGCGCGACCTCCCCGCCCTCGTGCACCGGACGGTCAAGACCGTGGCGATGGTGATGACGCTGATCGCCTGCGCGTCGGCGTTCGGCTACGTGATGGCGTTGATGCAGGTGCCGGCAAAGATCACTGCGTTCTTCCTGACGCTGTCGCACAACAAGGAGCTGATCCTACTGCTGATCAACATCATGTTGCTGGTACTCGGCTGCCTGATGGATCTCGCGCCGCTGCTGCTGATCTGCACGCCGATCCTGCTGCCGGTCGTGTCCACGTTCGGCGTCGACCCCGTCCACTTCGGGATGATCATGCTGCTGAACCTAGGCATAGGTCTGCTGACGCCCCCTGTCGGGGCGACGCTGTTCGTCGGCTGCGCGGTGGGCAAGGTCTCGATGCAGGAGGTGATGAAGGGCATCTGGCCCTTCTATGGCGTGATGCTCGCCGTGCTGATGCTCGTGACCTACGTGCCGTCGATCTCGCTCTGGCTGCCGCGGATGCTGGGAATGTAGGGTCCCCGGCGCCGCCGCGCTTCACCGGAAAAAGACGACGGTGAGGATGATAAACGCCGGGAGCAGCACGGCCATCGACCACAGCATGTAGCCGAAGAACGTCGGCATTTTGATGCGGCGATCTTCCGCGATCGCCTTCACCATGAAGTTCGGCGCGTTGCCGATGTAAGTCATCGCACCCATGTACACCGAGCCCGCGCTGATGGCCGCAAGTGTGGTCGCGAGGGCCGTCATGAGCCGCGCGGGATCGCCGCCCGCCATGTTGAAGAACACGAGGTAGGTCGGCGCATTGTCGAGGAACGATGAAAGCAAGCCCGACAGCCAGAAATACATCGCGTCGATTGGACCGCCGCGCGCGTCGGTGACGAGACCGACGACGCCCGCCAGCGAGCCTGACAGGCCCGCGCGCAGCATCGCGATGACGGGAATGATCGTCAGGAAAATCGCGACGAACAGTTTCGCCACTTCGACGATCGGACCCCACGAAAACTGGTTGCCCTCCCGTGTCGCCGCCGGCGTCAGCATCAACGACCCCAGTGCCATGAGCAGTATCAGCACGTCGCGAACGACGTTCTGCAGGTCGACCGGATTGCCCATCACTGTCCACGTCGTTTCCGGCCGCCAGAACCCGCTCAGCAGAACGGCGCCAACGATGCCGAGGAGCAGGAAGAGATTGATCTTGCCGTCGATGCGGATCGGCGCATCCTGCGTCGGGTCGAACCCCGGTGCACGCTCCTCGTCGGCACGGTGGAAGTAATAGTGATCGAGCGCGTAGAACACGGCGAGCAGCAGCGCGCACAGCGTGAAGGTCGGCAGCAACAGATGCTTGGTCGTCCAGAAGAAATCGACGCCTTTGAGGAAACCGAGGAACAACGGCGGGTCGCCAAGCGGCGTCAGCGCACCGCCGGCGTTTGCGACGAGGAAGATGAAGAACACGATGACGTGGACGGTGTGCTTGCGATTGTCGTTCGCGCGGATCACGGGCCGGATCATCAACATCGCGGCGCCGGTCGTGCCCATCCAGCTCGCCAGGAACGTCCCGATCGCGAGCAGGAGGGTGTTGACGCGCGGCGTACCGTGCAGGTTGCCGCGCACGCAGATACCACCCGCGACCGTGAACAGCCCGAACAGCACGATGATGAACGGCACGTATTCGAGCAGCAGCGTATGCGTGACCTCGTGCAGCGCGCGGTCCGCGCCGTAGCTGATCGCGAACGGTACGAGAAACGCAACTGTCCATCCAGCGGCAACCTTGCCGAAGTGGTGATGCCAGAACGTCGGCGCGAGCAGCGGTAACAACGCGATCGACAGCAGCATGCCCGCAAAGGGGACGGCCCATCCGATACCCAGCTGGGCGCCGTCGAACGCTGCGGCGTTCGCGGCGGCGGCACGGAAGAGCAGCGGTACGACCGCCAGCCACGCGAGGAGGGCGCCACGGCGTGCGCCACGTCTCCGGCACGCGTAGCGTGCGCTGCGGCTCGCGGCGGGCGGGCGGGAGCGCGTGATGTCGAAACGTCCAGTCATCGTCGGGCTTCGGGTTCGAGGGAATCGCCGCGCGGTGCCTCGAGGCTCAACAAGCCGATCGTGGTAGGCGGTGCGGCCGTGTGTCTGCCAGGTGCGGTAGCGGCGGTTCGCGGGTGCGGGCGACGGCGGGAGTCTAGCGCAGGAATGCGACGCGCGTCGCCCCGGCGGGCCACGGGCGGCCGTTGGAGGACGCCCGCCCGATCAATTATCAAAGCAAAGCCGGCGCGATCATCGTTAACGTTGCAAACGTATACCGAGTCAAGGGTCCCGATGCGTTCAGCGGCAAGACGACCCACCACTTGATCCTCACGTCGGCCGATGTCGGGGCAAAGCTCCAGGCGTGCACATCGATGGCGTGTGCCAGCGGCAGCGTGACCGAAGGCACGGCAGTCGGATCGGCGGGGCGATGACGCGCGAAATTCTGCAACGCGTCGACTTGAGCCGTCCGATCCCGTCGCTCAAATTCGAAAAACTGAAACTGCCAATCGACAGACCCGATGCTTGAACCCGAGCGGTTACAATGGCTTCTTGACCCAGGCCGTGCAATAACCATTCGGGCTGATTTCGGTGTCGTTCGGGATGACCTTGCAGCCGCCGAGATCCTTTGCGGTCTTGCCTGCGACGAACTGCAAGCAGCCGCTGCACTCGTTGGCGCCGCTGGGTTTGTCCTGATACTTCAGCGCACTGCGCAGCGCGTCGTTCTTGGTCGCCCAGGTATTCGACGACAAGGTGGCAAACGGTGCTGCGACGGCCGCGGCCGCGGCAATCTTCAACCAAATTCTTCGTGACGACGGCATGGATTAGCTCCTTGGAGGCGAAGGGTCAAGATGGCGCAGGCATATCGCTCGCGCCGGGGACGCTGAGATTATTGCACGAGCGCCTGGATCGGGAGAGTTCTCGCCTTTGGTCGGTGTCCACTCGTGCTGCAGGAATCCGAGACATGCGCGCGCGGGCCAAAGTGGTCGCGCTAGCTCAGCGGCCGCGGCCATCCCGGAACTTCGACGGCGCCACGCCCGTCTCGCGCCGAAAGAACCGCGCAAAGTAAGCCGGGTCGTCGAAACCGAGCGCCGCGCCCACGTTCGCCGCCGTGAGCTCCGAATAGAGCAGCAGCTTGCGCGCTCCCGTGACGGTCCGCGCGCGCGACGTCGACGCCGCGCTGCTCCATTATTTGGTAAGCGCGGGCTACCGGCAGGTCGACGCGCATGGACTCGCGGCGTTCATGGTCGAATCGATCGCCCGGGGCGGTCGCAGCGTGGTCGTGTTCGCGGACAACCGCATTCCGCCGGACGTCGTCGAGGAGGATTCGCCGCGGGCACTCATTCGCCGCTATCTCGACGGCGGTGGGAAGGTGGTGCTGCTAGGCGCTAATCCGCTCGCCTATCGCGCCGATCCTCTCACCGGCGTGGTCGAGGACATCGATTTCGCGCCGGCCGAAAAGGTGTTCGGCGT
>JBDTNI010000182.1:0-5342 GCA_039933815.1 Betaproteobacteria bacterium | reverse complement strand
CGTTTCATGGTGTCCCCTTTCGTTGAGTTGAAGTCACGCGAAGCCGCGTATGGCATTCAGCCAAGTAGTTCTAATGCAGCGGTCGTGCCATCGTTAAAACACTTTTGGATCAACACGTTGGGCGAGGGTTCGTCCAGTTGATTGCAACCTCGATTCCGGCGTCCGGAAAATCTTACCTATAACGTCAGCGCGGCGCCGATATCGGATTACCTTAATGCACGTCTGTGGAGCGTCCCGACGCCAGATCGTCAAGCACCTCGCGCACCCTGTGGTATTCGCGCGCCTTGTCGAAGAAGTAGTCGGCGCCCAGCGCCATGCTTTTTGCTCGGTACTGCGGAAACGCATAATTCGTGAGGACGATTACTTTGACGTTCGGCGGCCGCCGCGAAATCAGCGCCCGCAACACGCCGAGCCCCGTGCCATGGCGCAGCTGCAGGTCGAGAACCATCGCGTCCCACGGCGACGCGGACAGCATGCCGATTGCGGCCTGCTCGCTGTCGGCCTGTCCGACGATCTCGATACGCCCGGGTTCGGCAATCGACTCGGCGAGACGCTCCCGGATCAGCGGCGAATCCTCGACGAGCAGCACGCGCAACGGCGGCTCGCCGGGCGCATCCGCGTCGCCCATCGACACGCTACCCCGAGTCGTGTCCTCATCGATGCTCGGTGCTCCAATGAATCGCATAGTGCCGTCGTCCTCGCCTCAGCCCGCTGGACGCACGGCGCCCCTGCGACCCGGTTATTCGATCAGCCCATTCTTGATGGCGTAGTAGGTGAGATCGGCGTTCGATTTCATCGCCATCTTCTCGAGAATCCGCGTGCGGTAGGTGCTTACCGTCTTGACGGAAAGGTTGAGCTCGTCAGCGATCTTCGACACCGCCGCACCCGACGCGAGCTTGCAGAAGATCTGGAACTCCCGCTGCGACAGTTCGGCGTGCAGAGGTTTGTCGCCATCGCCGGAAACACCGTCGGCAAGAATCTGCGCCAGCGACGGACTGACGTACTTGCGGCCCTGCACTACTGTGCGTATCGCACCGACCAGCTGCGTCGACGCGGCTTCCTTGTTCAGATACCCCGAGGCGCCCGCACGCAGGAGATTGACGGCGTACTGGTCCTCGCCGTACGCCGAAAGCATCAGCACCGGCAAATCAGGCTTGACGTGCCGCAGAAGGCGCAACGTGTCGATGCCGTTCTTGTCCGGCATTGAGATGTCGAGAAGGACGACGTCGAAATCGGCTGCCCGCACGGCGGCCACGGTCTCGGATCCGCTCGCGGCCTCCGCGGCCACTTCCATGTCGACCTGATCCGCGATGAACTGGCGCAGCCCGGCCCGGACGATCGCATGATCGTCTGCAATCAGAATTCGGATCATTGAACGCCTGTCCTCACTTGAACGCCTGTCCTCACGCGAAACGCGCGATTCTGGACTACATTGAGGCAAGACGAGCACCGTCGGCCTGGTACGCCGTGAGGCGGTTATAAAGCGTTTTCAGGCTGACGCCGAGCATCTCGGCCGCACGCCGCTTGTTGCCGCGGCAATGATCCAGTGTCGCGAAGATCGCCTGGCGCTCCATCTCGGCCAGCGACGTTCCGACCGGCATTCGCAGGCACTCGCCCTCGACGGCAGGACACGCGAGACCCGACAGGTCGAGCTCGACGAATTCGTCGGCCATGATGAACGCGCGGTGAACGGCGTTCTTCAGTTCGCGAACGTTGCCGGGCCAATGGTACGCACGGATCGTTGTCAGCGCCGGGCGAGAGAAGCGCTTCGAAACACCGCCCTCGACGTTAAGATTCTGCAGGAAATGCTCGGCGAGAAGTTCCGTATCGCCGTCCCGCTCGCGCAGCGGCGGCAGCAAGATCGGAAATACCGCGAGCCGGTACATAAGGTCTTCACGCAGGCGCCCGTCACGCACGGCGTCGAGCGGGTCGCGATTGGTCGCGGCCAGCACGCGGACGTTGGTCTTGATTTCACCATCGCCGCCGACGCGCACGAAGCGGCCCGTCTCCAGCACCCGGAGCAGCCGCACTTGCATCTCGATCGGCATTTCGGTGATTTCGTCGAGGAACAGCGTCCCACCTTCGGCGCGCTCGAAGCAGCCGCGATGCTGGCGGTTCGCGCCGGTGAACGCCCCGCGCTCGTGGCCGAAGAGTTCGGCTTCGATCAGGTTCTGCGGAATGGCGCCGCAGTTTATCGCGATGAACGCCCCGCGCGCCCGCCGGCTGCGCTCGTGGATCGTACGCGCAACGAGCTCCTTGCCGCATCCGGACTCGCCGGTGATGAACACGGTCGCCTCGGTCGGCGACACTTTTTCGATCATCCGGTAGACGTCCTGCATGACGGGCGAGCTGCCATACAGACGACCAAACCGCCCGAGCGCCGGCGCAGACGCGGCGCGCGCCGCGGACACGAAGGGCAGCGTCACGACGATGTCGTTGGACGTTCCATCAGACAGCATGTCATCGAGCGGCATTGATATCCTCGGCGAGGCGGTTGTTCGCGATAGCGCATCCTAGGGAAAACTTTGCACACCCCGTATCAGCGCCGCGCGGATGCTCTTGTACAGGTTTGTCCTACAGTAAGCTCTCGGCTAGAGTGATGCACCCTTTCACAACCGGCACGGCATGACCGCACAACTTGTACCGATGATCCTCTCCGGCGGCGCCGGCACGCGGCTTTGGCCGTTGTCCCGCGAGGCAGCGCCGAAACCGTTCATGCCGCTTCCTGACGGCGACACGCTGCTCGGAAAGACGGCGGCGCGCGCGTACGCGCTCGACGGCGTCACCACGGTGATTACCGTGACGAACCGCGACTACTACTTCCACACGAAGGACACCTACGCCGGACTCGACGTATCCGCGACCGTGCACGCGCTGTATCTGCTCGAGCCGTTCGGTCGCAACACGGCACCGGCAATCGCCGTGGGAGCGCTGATGGCGCAGGCGCGCGGATTCGGGTCGTCCATCCTGCTCGTCATGCCGGCCGATCACCTGATCCGGGACCAGCGCGCGTTTGCCGACGCCGTAGCGCGCGCCGCGCAACTCGCGCAGTCCGGTGCGCTGGTGACTTTCGGCATCACCCCGACGCATCCGGACACCGGCTTCGGCTACATCGAATGCGGCGAAACGCTCGTGCCAGAGGAAGGCCACGCGCCGTCGGTCCAGCGTGCGCGCCGGTTCGTCGAGAAGCCGCCGCTAGACCTCGCGCGCGAGTACTTGGCCGAGGGCCACTACGTGTGGAATTCAGGAATGTTCGCCTTCACGCCGGACGCGATCGTCGACGCGTTTTCGCGGCACGCGCCCGGCGTGCTCGACGCATCGCGCCCGGTTGCGCAGGCGCTGGCGCACGCCGTGACGCAGCCGATGCTCGAGATCGACGCCGCATTGTTCGCGGCGGTTCCGGATATCTCGATCGACTACGCGATCATGGAGCCCGCGGCCGAAGCGGGCGAGGTGGCGGTGGTACGCGGCGCATTCGACTGGAGCGACGTCGGCTCGTGGCAGGCGGTTGCCGCGCTCTGTGCCGCCGACGACGACGGCAATCGCGGACAGGGCGAGCGCGTGTCGATCCTGACGCGCGATACGTACGTGCACGCCGGGGACCGCGTCGTCGCGACGGTCGGCGTCGAAAACCTCGTCATCGTCGACACGCCCGACGCCGTGCTCGTCGCGCATCGCGACCACCTGCAGCGCGTCAAGGACGTGGTCGGCGAACTGAAGGCCCGCGGACACGAGGCGTACAGGCTGCACCGGACCGTCGGAAGGCCGTGGGGCGCATACACGGTGCTCGAGGAGGGTCCGGGGTTCAAGATCAAGCGCATCGAGGTGCGCTCCGGCGCCGCGCTGTCGCTGCAGTTGCATCACCAGCGAAGCGAACATTGGGTGGTCGTTCGCGGCATTGCGCGTGTCACCAACGGCGACCGCGAGTTCGACGTGCATCCGAACGAGTCGACGTTCATCCCGATCGAGACACGCCATCGGCTCGAGAACCGCGGCGCGGAGCCGCTGGTGATGATCGAAGTCCAGTGCGGCGGATATCTCGGCGAGGACGACATCGTCCGCTTCGAGGACAAGTACGGCAGGACGCCCGCCTGAGTCGCGGCGGGTGCCGGTCAGTCGGTGCCCTGGGGGACGGGCACCGGGGCGTAGCGGCTTGTCACGAAAATGCCGCACAGGATGAGCGCGATGCCGACGACATGGAACCCCGCGAGGCGCTCACCGAGCACCATCCACGCGAGCACGACGCCGAAGACGGGCATCAGGTGCACGAACAGGCCCGCGACGTTGGCGCCCACCTGCTCGACGCCGCGGTTCCAGAAGATGTACGCGAGCACCGACGAAAACAACGCAACGCCGGCGATCGACACCGCCGCCGGGACCGACCACGACATCGGATGGCCGAGGGCGCTTTCCACGAGATAGAACGGAAAGATCGCCGCGTCGCCGACGCACGCGATCACCAGGAGGAACGAAAGAATGTGCATGCCCTTCGGCCGGAAGCGCAGGCCGATCGTGTAGACCGACCACATCGCCATCGACAGGATGATCAGAAGATCGCCGGTGTTGAGCCGGAATGCCGACAGCGCCGCGACCGAGCCGCGCGTGAGAATCGCAAGCACGCCGAGCAGCGAGATCGCGATGCCGGTTACCTGGAGGGCGGCGAGCCGCTCGCCCAATAGCACGCGCAACAGTACGACGATCATCACCGGTATGAACGAGTTCAGGATCACGCCATTGACCGCCGTCGTGTACCTCAGCCCGAGATATGCCAGCGCGTTGTGCGTGCCGATGCCGATGACGCCGAGGCCGAGCAGCGCCTTCCAGTGGCGACGGACGACGGGCCAGTCTTCGCGGAGATGGCGCAATGCGAACGGCGCAAGAATGACGATCGCGAACAGCCAGCGGTAAAACGTCATCGCCAGCGGCGGCACATCGTGCGCAAAGCCGCGACCGACGATCCAGTTGCACGACCAGAAGAGCGGCGCCAGCGTCAACAGCAGATACGGTGACGCGCCGTTCGCGTCTTTGAACCAGCGCATCCGTCGATTATGTCACGCGTATAATCGCCGTCGCGATCTCATCGCTTCCGTATCTCGCATGCCGACGGCCCAGACCGATGCTGCGACGGCCGCCTCCGCGCCTCCGGGTCGCGCATCCGCCGCCGCGCCGCCTTCCCCCCCAACACCCTTTGCGACGCTGCCCGCGCTCGTCCCTGCGTTGCCGCCGTCTTTGCTCGAAATCAGGATGCCATTGGTACCTGCGAGAATGAAAAGCTTGCCATCATCGCTGACGAACCAGTTGCTCGCCAGTTGCGGAGTTTCTCCCAGATCGACCCAACTGTC
>JBDTNI010000181.1:0-5349 GCA_039933815.1 Betaproteobacteria bacterium | reverse complement strand
ATGTACGGCACGACGTTCGGCCGCGCGAGTTCGCTCATCAGCGACGCGATGTGGATGATCTTGCCGTGCCGTGCGGTGATCATCGCGGGCATGACAGCCTGCGAGACGAGATACGGCGCCGTCAGGTTCGTCGCGATGATCGCGTCCCAGTCGGCCTTCGGAAAATCGACGAGCGGATGCCGCCGCTGGATGCCCGCGTTGTTGACGAGGATGTCGATCGTTCCCGCTCGTTTCGCGGCGGCCGCGACGCCGTCGGTGATCGCGGTGACGTCGGTCACGTCGAACAGCGCGACGTCGACTGGCAGCCCGTCGGCCGCCATGTCCTTGGCGGCGTTGCCGACGGCCTCGGCGTTGCGCCCGTTCAGAATCACCCGCGCGCCGGCGGCCGCCAGTGCGCGTGCGATCGCCAGGCCGAGACCACGATAGGCGCCGGTGACAAGTGCGACGCGGCCGCTGAGATCGAAAGGATTCGGAGGATTGGACATGACGCGATTCCCGGTTGAGGCACAGCGAAGAAGGGCGCGCGGTGCGCGCTCGCTTCGACCGGCGGACGACGGCACTGTAGCCGATTGTCGCCCCGGACGGACGCTTCACCGCGCCTGCGCAGCGGCTTCGAGGTCGGCCACCATCCGCGCGACGCGCGCCTCCAGCGCTTCGGTCGTCAGTTTCTCGCGGAACAGCTCGACGATCAGCGGGAATGCGAACGGCGTGGGCCGCGTCGGCTGTGTGAGGGTGACGACCGAGCCGCGCATCCGCGCAAGCGCGGCCTCCAGGCGCGACGCTTCCAGCTGGCGTTCCAGCACTTCTCGCGTCGCCTGGCGGAGCAGCAGGTTGCCCGGATCGTATTCGGTGAAGACATCCCACAGCAGCCCGCTCGATGCCTGCAGCTGCCGGTTCGACTGCGGTTGACCCGGATAGCCTTGGAAGACGAGGCCGGCGACGCGCGCGATCTCGCGGAACTGGCGGCGTCCGAGCTCTGCGGCGTTGAGACCGGCGAGAATGTCGTCCTCGACACCCGGCGCGGCAAGCAGCATTCCGATGTCGTGCAGCGTGAGGTCGAACGGCACCGCTGACAGCAGGCCGAAGCCGTAGTCGTTGATCGTCATGCTGAAGCTGCGCGGCGTCGTGCGCGACAGCCGGTATCCGAACAACGTCGCAAGTCCGAGGTGCGCCAGGCGGCCCTCGAACGGATAAAACATCGTGTAGTAGCCGTCGCGAAGCCGCATCCGCTCGCACAGCCACTCGCGCTCGTCCGGTAACGCCGACCACCGCCGTTGCAGTTCGAGCAGCGGGCGCACGAGGGTGAGCTCGGCGGACGCGTAGACGCCGCGCTTCGCGTCGCCGATCAACCGCCGCGTCCGTTCGGCGAGCAGCGTGGACAGTGGCATCCGCGTGCCCATCCAGCGCGTGATCACCGCCGAGCGGCTGGACGCCGGCTTCACCCATGCGGTCATCTCGCGGACCCGGACGAATTCGAGCGAGCGGCCGGCGAAGACAAAGCAGTCGCCCGGCGACAGCCGCGCGATGAACGATTCCTCGACGTGCCCGAGGCGCCGGCCGTTGCGCAGCTGGACGACGATGCTCGCATCGGACACGATCGTTCCGATCTGCGCGCGGTGCCGCCGGGCGATCGTGCGGTCGGGCACCGTCGCGATGCCGTCGACGCCGATGACCACGCGGCGATACTCCGGATACGCATTGAGGCTCGCGCCGCCATGGACGACGAAGTCGAGTGCCCATTGCCATGCGCCGTCGTCGAGCTTCGCGTACGCGTGCGTCGAGCGTATTTCCGCGAGCAGTGCGGACGGCTCGAAGCCGCCGCCGAGCGCACACGTGACGAGATGCTGCACGAGTACGTCGAGCGGTGCCTCCAGTGCGGTGCGCGGTTCGATCGTCCGCGTTTCGGCAGCTTCGCGCGCCGCCGCCGCTTCGACGAGCTCGAGTGCCTGCGTCGGTACCACGGTGATGCGCGACACCGCACCCGGCTGGTGTCCGCTGCGGCCGGCCCGCTGCAGGAGGCGCGCGACGCCCTTGGGGCTGCCGATCTGCAGCACCTGGTCCACCGGCGTGAAATCGACGCCGAGATCGAGGCTGGACGTACACACGACGGCGCGCAGCCGATGCGCGCGCAGCCCGTCCTCGACCCAGTCGCGGACCTCGCGCTCGAGCGAGCCGTGGTGCAGCGCGATCTGGCCGGCCCAGTCAGGGCGCGCCTCGAGCAGCGCCTGGTACCAGAGTTCCGTGTGCGAGCGCACGTTGGTGAAGATCAACGTCGAGCGTGCCGACTCCACGGCGCGGATCACCTGCGGCAACAGCTTCAGTCCGATATGCCCGCCCCACGGAAAGCGCTCGATCGTCGCCGGGCGCACGGTGTCGATCGTGATCGTCTTCACCGACAGGCCCTCGACGATGCGCGCCGCCGGCTTGTTCGCAGGGCCGACGAGGCAGGCGAGCGCCTCGCCTAGGTTCGACAGCGTCGCGGAGAGGCCCCATACGCGCACGCGCGGCGAACGCGCACGAAGTCGCGCGAGTGCGAGTTCCACCTGCACGCCGCGCTTCGACGCCATCAGCTCGTGCCATTCGTCGACGACTACTGCGTCGACACCGGCGAAGCGCTCGGCCCAGTCGTCGCGGGCCATCAGCAGCGTCAGACTCTCCGGTGTGGTGACGAGCGCCGTCGGCAACCGTCGCTGCTGCCGCGCGCGCGCGGACGCGCTCGTGTCGCCGGTGCGCACGTCGATGGTCCAGTGCGGGCGCAGTGCTCGCGCCGCGCGGGCCAGTGCGAGCCCCGTGTCCTGCGCGAGCGCCCGCAATGGCGTCAGCCACAGCACGGTCAGCGGTGGCGGGGCGCGCTCGGCGCCCGCCGCTCCGAGCACGAGCGGTCCGAGCCATGCCGCATACGTCTTGCCCATGCCGGTCGGCGCGTGAATCAGTCCGGATTCCCCGCGCGCGTAGGCTGCCCACACGGTTTCCTGGAACGGGAAGGGCGTGAATCCCTGCGCGGCGAACCAGTCTCGCGCGGCCGTCAGCGGCTCGGGCGCGAGCCGCCGGCGATCATCCGGTGCGTTCATGAACGGATGCGATGGCGGCAGTGAACGGGCAAATCATCATGACGCCGCGGCGGCCGCGCGAGCGCCGGCTGCGCGGCCGCCGCGCGCACAGGACGCGACGCGCGGTCAATCGGCGGCGACGGTCATCCTGTGTATCGCGACCGGCGTCGGTGAGCCGCGGAAACGCTCGAGCAGTGCGGCCTCGCGCGCCTTCGCATCCTTCAGGTGACGCTCCTTCACGTGGCCGTAGCCGCGGATGTGCTCTGGAATCGACGCCAGTGCCACGGCGAGCTCGTAGTTCTGCGGCGTGAGCCCGGCGAGGAGTTCGTCGACGAGCTTCTCGTAGTGCGCGATCAGTGCGCGCTCCTCCCGGCGCTCCGCCGTCCTTCCGAACACGTCGAGCGCGCCCCCGCGGAACCGGCGCATTCTCGCCAGTACGCGGAACGCCGACATCATCCAGGGCCCATAGGTCGACTTGCGCGGCTCGCCGGTCTTGCCGTCCGCCTTGTTCAGCGTGGGAGGGGCAAGGTGGAAGCGTAGCTTGTAGTCGCCTTCGAACTGCGCCGCAATGCGCTGCGTGAAATCCGTCTCCGTGTAAAGGCGTGCGACCTCGTATTCGTCCTTGATCGCCAGCAGCTTGAAATAATAGCGCGCGACCGCCTCGGTAAGATCGGTCACGCCGGGCTGACGGGCCGATTCGGCCGCGCGGACTCTCGCCACAAAGTCCGTGTAGCGCGCTGCGTACGCGGCGTCCTGATAATCGGTCAGGAACGCGCGGCGACGCTCGATCATCTCGTCGAGCGTTTCCGACAGCCGCTGCGTCTCGGGTTTCGCTGTTGCGATGGCCGATGCGGCGACTTTCGCGGGATCGACGGCGGCGAGCCGGCCCCAATGAAAGCTTTGCGTGTTCGACTCGACGGCCGTGCCGTTGAGTTCGATCGCACGCAGGATCGATGCCTCGTCGAGCGGCAACAAACCGCGCTGGTACGCGTAGCCGACCATGAAGAGATTCGTTGCGATCGAATCGCCCATCAGACCGGTGGCGAGTTTCGTCGCGTCGAGGAATTCGGCGTCACCCGCGCCGACGGCATCCTTGATTTCCTGTTCCATCGAGCCGGTCGGGAACTTGAGATCGGGTTCGCGCGTGAATTGCGCGGGCATCACGAGCGACGTGTTCACGAGCGCCCTGGTGACGCCCTTCTGCATCTTCGCGAGCGCCTCGTTGCCCACGCCCGTGAGAATGTCGCACGCGAGCACGAGCCGCGCTTCGCCGGCGGCGATCCGCGTCGCGTAGAGCTGATCGGGCGTGTCGGCGATGCGGACATGGGACACGACGGCGCCGTTCTTCTGCGCGAGCCCGGTCATGTCGAGCACGCTGCAGCCCTTGCCTTCGAGATGCGCGGCCATGCCGAGCAGCGCGCCGATGGTCACCACGCCGGTGCCGCCGATGCCGGTGACGAGTATCCCGTAAGGCGCCGCGGTCGACGCGAGCGTCGGCTCCGGCAGCGCGGGGAATTCTCCGGACGCGGCCTTTTGCGGCTTGCGCAGAGTGCCGCCGACCACCGTCACGAAGCTCGGGCAGAAACCGTTGACGCAGGAAAAATCCTTGTTGCACGAGCTCTGATCGATGGTGCGCTTGCGTCCGAACTCGGTCTCCACCGGCGCAACGGAGACACAATTCGACTTCACGCCGCAGTCGCCGCAGCCTTCGCACACCAGCTCGTTGATGACCACCCGCTTGGCGGGATCGGGGTACTTGCCGCGCTTGCGGCGGCGGCGCTTTTCCGCGGCGCAGGTTTGATCGTAGAGCAGAACGGTGACGCCGGAAGTATCGCGCAAGTTGCGCTGGACGCGGTCGAGCTCGTCGCGATGGTGGATCTCGATGCCGGAAGCGAAATAACCGGACGGATATTTTTCCGGCTCGTCGGTGACGACGACGATCTTTTTCACGCCCTCGGCCGCGACCTGCCGCGCGATGTCCGCCGGCGTGAGCGGTCCGTCGACCGGCTGCCCGCCGGTCATCGCCACCGCGTCGTTATAGAGGATCTTGTAGGTGATGTTGACGTTGGCCGCGACCGACGCTCGGATGGCGAGACTGCCGGAGTGATAGTAGGTGCCGTCGCCCAAGTTGGCGAAGATGTGCTTTTCGTTGGTGAATTGCGCCTGCCCGATCCATGGCACGCCTTCGCCGCCCATATGCGTGAAGGTCGAGGTCGAGCGGTCCATCCAGATCGCCATCACGTGGCAACCGATACCCGCGGTCGCGCGGCTGCCCTCGGGGACCTTGGTCGACGTATTG
>JBDTNI010000180.1:0-5354 GCA_039933815.1 Betaproteobacteria bacterium | reverse complement strand
AGCGGGTTCTGAACGACGGCCAGGTTTGCCGTGGCACTTTTCGCCGCTTCCGCTGACTGCCCATCATGCCGGAAGTACGAAAGGGGCAGTAGCGCCCGCTTCCCGCACGCGGAGGGCCGCGCCGGCCCGCCGCGGGCCATAGTCGAATACTATGGCTTCAATTGACTAAATCGATTTGCTTTATCCTCGTGCCTGCGCAATCATCGTGGCATCGACTTCCAATGATCAAGGAGCAGTGCCATGACCGACAAGCTGACCTCCCGCGAGGGCCAATTGGTACCCGACGTCGCGTTCCGTGTTCGCCGCGACGGCGACTGGGCGACCGTCACCACCGACGAGATCTTTTCGGGCAAGAACGTCGTCGTCTTTTCGCTGCCCGGCGCCTTCACGCCAACGTGCTCGTCGACGCATCTGCCGCGCTTCAACGAACTCGCACCCGTCTTCAAGACGCAGGGCATCGATACGATCGTCTGCGTCGCGGTCAACGACCCGTTCGTCATGGAGGAATGGGCGAAGGACCAGGAGGCGGCGAACGTCATGCTGCTGCCCGACGGCAACGGGGAATTCACCGAAGGCATGGGGATGCTCGTCGACAAGCGCGATCTCAACTTCGGCAAGCGATCGTGGCGCTATTCGATGCTCGTTCGCGACAAGACGGTCGAGAAAATGTTCCTCGAGCCACAGGAAGCCGGTGACCCGTTCACGGTCTCCGACGCGGATACGATGCTGAATTACATCAATCCGAAAGCCAGCAAGCCAGATCAAGTCGCCATCCTGACCCGCGAAGGCTGCTCGTTCTGCGCCAAGGCGAAGGAGCGCCTTTCCGCGGCCGGGTTCGATTATGCCGAGATTCCGCTGGCACACACGGTGCGCACCAGGGCGCTCGGCGCCATCGCGAATGCCGCAACCGTCCCGCAGGTATTCATCAACGGCAATCTGATCGGGGGGACGGCCGAGTTGGAAGCCTATCTGCGCAAGGCGGCCTGAAACCCGGCGGTCCGGCAGCGCGCCGCCGCTTCGACGCGTATCAAAATCGAAGCCAACACATCGAAGGGCAAGCCAGCATGCGTACGATCAACACGGATGTCACGGTCCTCGGTGCGGGAACCGCCGGGCTTGCCGCCTATCGCGCCGCGAAGGCCGCGGGTCGTTCAGTGTTGCTGGTCGAGGGCGGCGTGCACGGCACCACGTGCGCTCGCGTCGGCTGCATGCCCAGCAAGCTGCTGATCGCGCCCGCAGAGGCTGCGCACGGCGTCGAGCGTTTCGAGGCATTCGGCCTGAGCGGCACCGTTCGCGTCGATGGCGAAGCGGTAATGGCGCGCGTGCGGCGCGAGCGCGACCGCTTCGTCGCTTTCGTCACTGAAAGCGTCGATGCCATTCCGGACGACGACAAGCTCGTTGGCTACGCCCGGTTCGTCGATGACACCACGCTCCTCGTCGATGACACCACGCTCCACGCGGGCGACGTTACCATCCAGACCGGTGCGACCGTGATCGCCACCGGGTCTTCAACGGCATTCCCGGCGACGTGGACCCAGCTCGGCGACCGGCTGGTCACCAACGAAACCGTGTTCGAGTGGGCGCGACTGCCCGAAAGCGTCGCCGTGTTCGGTCCCGGCGTCATCGGTCTCGAACTGGGGCAGGCGCTCCACAGGCTCGGCGTTCGCGTTCGCGTATTCGGCCGCGGCGGCGGCGTCGGCCCGCTGTCGGACCCCGCACTGATCGACGAGGCGCGCCGCTTGTTCGGTGCCGAGTTCTACCTCGACACCGACGCGCGCGCGGAGGTCACGCTCGATCAGGACCAGGACCAGGAACGTGTCGCCGTACGGTTCAAGGCCCTGGACGGCGAAACACGCACCGAACACTTCGAATACCTGCTTGCGGCCACCGGGCGGACGCCGAACGTCGCGCGACTCAAGCTCGACCGCACTTCGCTTGCGCTCGACGCGTTCGGTGTGCCCTCGTTCGATCGCCACACGCTCCAGTGCGGCACCTCGCCCATCTTCATCGCGGGCGACGCAAACTCGGACGTTCCGCTGCTGCACGAGGCCGCCGACGAGGGACGCATCGCCGGCGACAACGCCGCCCGCTTCCCCGACATTCGCGCGGGGGCTCGGCGAACGCCGCTCTCCGTCGTCTTCACCGATCCCCAGCTCGCCGTGATCGGCGGGGGATTCCGCGCGGTACGAGACGTCCCGCACGTCGTCGGGCGCGTGTCGTTCGACGATCAGGGGCGTGCGCGCGTGATGCAGCGCAATCGCGGCCTGTTGCATGTCTATGCCGAGCCAGGGAGCGGCCGGCTGATCGGCGCAGAGATGATCGGCCCGGACGCCGAGCACCTCGGCCATCTGCTGGCGTGGGCGCAGCAACTGGATCTCACCGTCGGCCAGATGCTGACGCTCCCGTTCTATCACCCCGTTGTCGAAGAAGGCCTTCGCACCGCGCTTCGCGATGCGTTCGCGAAGCTCGAACCGGCTTCGGCCGGCTCGAGGGACCTTTGTCCTAGGCCCCCGGCACGCGTTCGAGCGCGGGCTGCTTCGGTTTGACATCAATGGTGTACAGAACTTGCGTGGGGGATCGCTTTGCGGCGACGACAATGCGCGCTATCTCAGCGGAAATACCACCACGCGGCATACGCGGCAGTCACCACGACTCCCACGACGATCGGAAGCAGCACCTTGCGGGTCCGCAACGGATGGGGACGGTCGTATACGCCAACGGTCTTGCGGGACGGCGATGTCATGTTGGAACCTCGGCGTCGACTCGACGCACCGCGAAGCGATACAGCGATACAGCCGGAACGTCCTGCGGACGCTCCGGCTGCGGTGGGAACATCAGCAGCGCCCCAAGTCCGATAGTGGCCCGGGTGCGCGGCGCACTGCTAGTAAGTGCGGACGCGCGTGCGCCGGTTGTCCATTCCGCCCGTGGCGCGTGCAGGTGCGCGGCCCCCGACGAGGTCATCCGCGAGGCCCGTCGTGCGATCTGTCGCGCCGTAGAGGTCGCGGTCACGGTCCAGATCCGCCGTCGTATACGGCTCGGCGTCGTCGCGGAATCCCGACCAGCCCTTCTGCTTCCACTGGTCCGCACGCTGCTCGATGTCGATGGCGCCGTGGTCGCGCATGATGTCGGCTGCCCGGTCGGCGCGCTCATCGTCGGCGCGAACGGTGACAAGTGCCCCGCCCCGGCGCACCGATTCAGCGTAATACTCGGCATCGGTTTCAGACACACCCATGTCAGTCAGGCCACCGATCAATCCGCCCGCCACCGCACCCACGCCCGCACCGCTCAGTGTCGCGACGATCGGACCCGCGGCGATGATCGGACCGATGCCAGGAATCGCCAGACCCATCAGGCTTGCCGCAAGGCCGGCCGCGCCGCCTACGACACCCCCGGTCACCGCGCCTGTCGCCGCCCCGCTCGCGTTATCGGTGACATCGCGGTCGCCTGGAAGCGCTGCGGTGGTGGTGGTCGTGCGACCCGCACCGGTCGTGGTGAGCGGGTCAGTACCGGCCGTGCCGGCCGTGGCCGAATAATTCCCCCGCGCGTTGCTTGCGACGACGTTGACGTCACCTTCGTTGAAGCCTTCCTCCCGGAGGTCACCGGCCACACGCTTCGCTTCGTCAAAACTGTCGAACGAGCCAACGATCGTTTTCATCTGTAGATCCCCCGCTTAAGAGTCGATATGAGATTTGACGAATGCGACGAGGTTGCATTCGTTCGCCGAGCCCGATCCACGGTGCGTGCGACGATGACAGATAGCATAGGAGGCCCAACCCGGTCGCGTCAGCGGACTTCTCCGCGAAGCCGTGTCGGCCGTGTCCTACCATTCCGCCGGTACGGTGCCCTGCGGCGCCGGCTTGCCAACACCCGCATGCACCGCGACAATGCGTACCCCTGACGGCCGGGAGTCGATGTTGCAGAGCAAACTTCGCGTGGTGTCCACCGCGTTTGTGGCGTCGTTGATGCTGCTCGCGTGCGCCGCCGCAAGCGGCCAGGACTATCCGACGCGCACCGTTCGTGTGGTCGTACCGTTCTCGCCCGGCGGCGCCGTCGATGGTCCGATGCGGCTGATCGCGCAGGGTTTGTCGAAGCGGCTCGGTCAGGCGGTCGTCGTCGAGAACAAGCCGGGCGCCGGCGCGACCATCGGCACCGACATGGTCGCCAAGTCGCCCGCCGACGGCTACACACTGCTGCTCGCGTCGCAGACCAATGCGATCAGCGCGACGCTCTATTCGGCGCTGCCGTTCGATGCAATCGAGGATTTCACGCCGATCGTGCTCATCGGGCGCGAGCCGGGCGTGGTCGTCGTCAATCCCGCCAAGGTCCCGGTCAACACGTTGCGCGAACTGATCGACTACGCGAAAGCGAGGCCCGGGCAGCTCGACTACGCGTCGTCGGGCAATGGCAGCGGCCAGCACCTCTTCGCCGCGTTGCTGGCATCGCGAACCGGCATCAAGATGAATCACGTGCCCTACCGAGGTAGCGGGCAGGCGACGACGGATCTCCTGGCGGGCGTTGTCGCCCTGTCAGTTCCAGGCACCGCCGGCATGGTCGGCCACATCAAGGCGGGCAAGCTGCGCCCGCTCGCCGTGACCGGTGCAACCCGATCGCCCCAGCTACCCGACGTGCCGACCGTCAGCGAATCGGGCGTTCCCGGTTTCGAGGCCTACGTCTGGATGGGGCTGCTTGCTCCGAAAGGCACGCCGGCGGCGATCGTCGAGCGGCTGAATCGCGAGGTGCTGGCGGTGCTCGCCGAGGACGACGTCAAACGCTACATGGCGACGGCCGGTATCGAGATCGTCGGTTCGACGCCCGCCGAGTTCGGCGCGTACTTTCGCCGCGAGAAAGCGTTGTGGGCGAAGGTGATCCGCGACACCGGCGCCAAGATCGACTAGGAGGATCGACCTGAACCCAGACGTGCGATCGACCGACGACGCAACCGTCGAAGGTGTCGAACACCATGCGTCCAAGAACGGGGTCGATCTGTTCCTGTGGGAGAAATTCGTCGGTTCGCCGGAAGGGAAGCCGGCGGTGCTGTTCGTGCACGGCTCGTCGATGGCGTCGCAGCCGACGTTCGACCTCCGCGTACCCGGCAGGCCCGACTCGTCGGTGATGGACTGGTTCGCGCGCCGGGGCTTCGTGTGCTGGACAGTCGACATGGAGGGTTACGGGCGCTCGGACAAGGCGCGGGACATCCCATGCGACATCGCCAACGGCGCCGATGACCTTGCGGCGGCGACCGACTACGTCCGCGGCGCCCGGGGCATCGAGCAGATGATGGCGTACGGTATCTCGTCGGGCGCGCTGCGCGCCGCGCTGTTCGCACAGCGGCATCCGCGCCGCGTGTCGCGCCT
>JBDTNI010000179.1:0-5385 GCA_039933815.1 Betaproteobacteria bacterium | reverse complement strand
GCACCCCGCTGCGCCGCCTACGCCGAACCGCGAACGGAGGTGGCGATGGCGCGGCACCGACCGCGCCGTCGCGGTCGCCGCTTGCGTTCTGGAACGGGATCGGAGGCTTCGACGTCGGTGCGCGCGAATACGTGATCCGGCTTGCCGGCGAAGCCTGGACACCCGCGCCGTGGATCAACGTACTGGCCAATCCCGCATTCGGGTGCCTGGTGTCGGCCGAGGGCGGTGGCTACACGTGGTCGGTGAACAGCCAGCAGAATGCGCTGACGCCATGGCCGAACGACCCCGTTACCGACGCCCCGCACGAAATCGTCTATCTGCGCGACGATGACACCCATGCGGTGTGGACGTCGACACCGCAACCGATACGCGTCGCCGACACCGGGTACGAAACGCGGCACGGCAAGGGCTACACCGTGTTTCATCATGTCGCGCACGGCATCGACGTCGAGGTGACCGTCTGCGTACCCCCTGCGGACAGCGTGAAGCTGTCGCGCGTGCGGATGCGCAACGTGTCCGGCGTGCCGCGCCGGCTGACGCTCACGGGATTCGTCGAATGGGCGCTCGCGCCGAACGGCGTGGTCGCGGCGCCGACGATCGTCACGGCGATCGATGACGCCACCGGCGCGCTGTTGGCGCGCAACGCATGGCGCGAGGAATTCGGCGAGCGGACGGCATTCATCGACTTCGGCGATGGCGACCAGACCGCGAGCGGCGACCGGCGTTCGTTTCTCGGCGACCTCGGCACGATCGAGCGGCCGGCCGCGCTGGCGACGTCGGAACCGCTCGATGGCCGCGTGGGTGCCGCGCTCGATCCCTGCGGGTCGGTGCGTACCAGGCTCGAACTCGGCCCCGGCGAGGTGCGCGAACGGGTATTCATGCTGGGCGATGCCGCATCGCCGGCTCTCGCGCGCGAACTGGTGCGCCGCTACCGCGACACCGCGTTCGACACCGTGTTGAGCGCGGTCGCTGCCCAGTGGGACGACCTGCTCGACGTCGTTCAGGTCGAAACGCCCGACGCCGCGCTCGACACGATGGTCAACGACTGGCTGCTGTACCAGACGCTGGCCTGTCGCGTATGGGCGCGTACCGCCTACTATCAGGCGAGCGGCGCCTTCGGATTTCGCGACCAGTTGCAGGACGTGATGGCGTTATGCGTTGCACGTCCCGATCTCGCGCGCGAGCACCTGTTGCGCGCCGCCTCGCGACAATTCGCCGAGGGCGACGTCCAGCACTGGTGGCTGCCGCCGTCGGGACGCGGACTGCGCACGCGGATGACCGACGATCGCCTGTGGCTCGCTTACGTCACTGCGCATTATGTGGAGGTGACCGGCGACACGCGGGTGCTCGACGAGCCCATTGCGTTTGTCACCGGTCCGTTGCTCGACGACGGCCAGCTCGACGCGTTTTTCGCACCTGGGGCCGGCGATACGGCCTCGCTTTACGAGCATTGCGCGCGTGCCGTCGACATCAGCCTGCGGCGCGGCCGTCACGGCCTTCCGCTGATCGGTACCGGCGACTGGAACGATGGCATGAACCGCGTCGGCAGCGACGGCCGCGGCGAAAGCGTGTGGCTCGCGTGGTTCACCGTCGCAACGATCGACGCGATGCTGCCGATCACCGCGCAACGGGCCGACAGCCCGCGCGAGCGCGCGTGGCGCGACCACGCAGCGGCGTTGCGCGCCGCGGTGGAGGTCGCCGGCTGGGATGGCTCCGAAGGCCGCTGGTATCGGCGCGGGTACTACGACGACGGCACTCCGCTCGGCTCGCGCGACAGCGACGATTGCCGGATCGATGTCATCGCGCAATCGTGGAGCGTCATCGCGGGCGCGAACGATCCGCAACGACCCGCGCGCGCGATGGCCGCCGTCGACGACCACCTGATCCGGGATAGCGAGTCGCTCGCCCTGCTGCTTGCGCCGCCGTTCGACCGCGGCGCGCACGATCCGGGCTACATCAAGGCGTATCCGCCCGGCATCCGGGAAAACGGCGGCCAGTACACGCACGGCGCGATCTGGTCGATCTTTGCCATGGCGATGCTCGGCCGCGGCGACCGCGCACACGCGCTGTTCGCGATGCTGAATCCGATTGCACACAGTAGTTCGGCCGCGGCCGTTGCGCGCTATCGCGTCGAGCCCTACGTCGCCTGCGCCGACGTCTACGCCGTCACGCCGCATGTCGGTCGCGGCGGATGGACTTGGTATACCGGATCGGCAGGTTGGCTGTACCGCGCGGGCATCGAGGCGATTCTCGGCTTTCGGTTGCGTGGCGACCTGCTGAACGTCGATCCGTGCGTGCCCTCGGCGTGGCGCGAGTACCGGATGACATTCACGCGTCGCGGCGGAGGGGGCGTCGCCACCCGTTATCGGATAGTCGTTGCCAATCCGCTCGCGGCGAATCGCGGCGTCGCGGACGCAACGCTGGACGGCAGCGCAGTCGCGCTCGCTGACGGCAGCGCGCTCGTACCGCTGTCGCACGACGGGGGCATCCACGAAGTGCGGGTCACGCTGGGTTCGCCGTCCGGCGTGCCGCCGGAAAGACCCCATGGTGGCGGGATCACCGCATCGCGTCCTCGCGCGCGAAATCGATGAACCCGTGCGTCGCATCGGCGCGAACCAGGCGCACGCGCACCGTATCGCCAACGTCGAGTCCCTCGAAGCCCTTGACGACACGCCCTTCTACGGTCGGCCCGCTGATCCTCGCCCACGTTCCCTTGTCGGACGCGCCGGTGACGACGGCGTCGAACGCCTCGCCGATGCGGTTTGCGAGCAACAGCGCTGCGGCGGATTTCTGCACCTGGCGTTCGACCTTGGCCGCGTTGTCCTCCTGTTGCGTGCAATGCGCGGCAAGCGCGGCGAGTTCGCCGGCGGCATAGGGAGGCGGTCCGCCCGTCAGCGCCGCTTTCACGAGCCGTTGCGTGACGAGATCCGGAAACCGGCGGTTGGGTGCCGTCGAATGGGCATAGTCGGCGACAGCCAGGCCGAAATGGCCGTCGACCGGCGCCCCGGGCGACTCGACCTCGTATTCACCCGAGCCGAGCAGCTTGATCACCGCCAGCGACAGGTCGGCGAAGCGTGCGGGATCCACCCGTTTTCTGAGGACGAGGAACGCGTCGAGCGCCGCAGCATCGGGAGTCGCTGGCAGCGCACTGCCCAGCGACGCGGCAAGCGACACGATTCGCGGCCATCGCGCCGGCGTGCGCAGCACGCGACGCAACGAAGGGACGTCGTGGCCGGAAAGAAACGTCGCCGTGACCACGTTCGCCGCGATCATGAAATTCTCGACGAGTTCCTTCGCGCGATTCTTCCGGTCGGGGCGAAGGTCCGCGAGCGTGCCGCCGTCGAACACCGGACGCACGGCGAGCGTCTCCAGCCCCAGCGCGCCGCGCGCATGCCGCCGCCGTTTCAGCCGTTGCGCCACGTCGTCCTGCGTTCGCAGTTGTTCGTCGAGTCCACGCACCGCCGCCACCGGCGCGGGCACCGGCCCCGCGCCTTCCAGCCACGCGGCGACACTGTCGTACGCGAGCTTCGCGCGGTTGAGCACGACCGCGCGGTAGACGTCGCTCGTCGTCACGTCGCCCTCGCCATCGACCGTCATGTCGACGACCAGCGCGAGCCGGACCTCGTCGGCACCGAGCGATGTCAGATCCGTGGAAAGCCTTTCGGGGAGCATCGGAAAGACTCCCGCCGCCGTGTACACGGACGTCGTGTTCGTCGCCGCGTGCGTGTCGATCGCCGAGCCCTTCTTCACCAGCGCGTCGACATCGGCGATCGCCACCAGAATTCGTACCCCGGCATCGGCGGGCTGCGCCACGGACAGCTGGTCGAGATCGCGCGAATCATCGTTGTCGATCGAGCACCACGGAAGTGCGCGCAGATCGCGGGGAACTTTGTCGGTCGGCGTCGCCGGTCCGTCGATGGCGGCGAGCTCGGCGAGCGCGTCGGCCGGGAAATCGGGCTGTAGTCCGCGCTCGACCATCGCATGTCGGGCGATGGCGCGAAGCGAAGCCTGCGCCGCAGGGCGGTTCGTGGAGGGCATGGTCGGCAACCGGACAGGGAATGCGCATTGTGCCGCGTCGCCGGCGCCTGCCGCGGAGTCAAATGAACTTCACGCCGGCGGGAGATGACGCACGTATCATCGCCACTGCGTCGATAACCGTTTGAGGCATCCCGATGGAACTGCCGCAGGTCCTCGCGGTGCTCATCACCACCGCCGCGGTGGCGAGCTACCTGAATTACCGGTTCCTGCACCTCGCGTCGGCGATCGGCTTGATGGCGATCTCCCTGTTGATCTCGATTGGCCTGATGCTCGCCGCGAAGTTTACGGCTTTCGACGTTTCGAAGTCCTTCGCGTTCATCCTGTCGATCGACTTCAGCAACCTGCTGCTGCATGGGATGCTTCCCTATCTGCTATTTGCCGGGGCGCTGCACGTCGACGCGCGCGAGCTCCGTAACCAGGCGTGGCCGGTTGCGGTGCTGCCCACGGTGGGCGTCGCCATTGCCACCCTGCTGATCGGCACGCTGTTCTGGCTCGCTGCGGGGCTGTTCGGCCTCGAGTTGAGCTTCCTGCAAGGCTTGCTGTTCGGCGCGCTGATCGCACCGACGGACCCGATTGCCGTGCTCGGCATTCTTCGTCAGGCCGGCGTACCAAAATCGCTCGAAGCGATGATCGCCGGCGAATCGCTGTTCAACGACGGCGTCGCCGTCGTCGCGTTCCTGACGATCCTCGGCACGCTGTCGGCAGGCGAATCACCGTCGGCGGGACACATCGTCGGCTTTCTGCTGATCGAAGCGGCCGGGGGCATCGCGTTCGGCTGCCTCATCGGATGGGTGGGCTATCGCCTGCTTCGCGGCGTCGACGAATATCCGGTGGAGATCTTCCTGACGCTCGCCGTGGCGGCCGGGGGGTACGCGATGGCTGAAGCGATCGGTGTGTCGGCGCCGCTGGCGATTGTCGCGGCCGGACTGGTCGTGGGCAGCATCGGCCGGCGCAGCGCGATGTCCGAGAAAACCGAGCAGCAGTTGACCGCCTTCTGGGAGGTGGTCGACGAGATGCTGAACGCCATTCTGTTCCTGCTCGTCGGCCTCGAGCTCGTGACCGCCATCGACGTCCGGTACCTTGGATTGGCAACACTGTCGATTGCGCTGGTGCTGGTTGGACGCGCAATCAGCGTCGCGCTGCCGCTGCTGATGATCCGCCCGATGTCGCGCGCACCCAAGGGAGCCCTCACCGTTCTGACGTGGGGGGGATTGCGCGGCGCGATATCGCTCGCGCTCGCGATGTCGCTGCCGGCCGGCCCCGTGCGCGACCTGTTGCTGACGACGACCTACGTCATCGTCGCCTTTTCGGTACTCGTGCAGGGGCTCACGTTGCCGCGGGTGATCG
>JBDTNI010000178.1:0-5395 GCA_039933815.1 Betaproteobacteria bacterium | reverse complement strand
GGCTTGATGTCGAACACCCATTTCATCGTCAGCGCCGCCCACAGCAGGTAGCCGGCCGAGCTGTGCTGCACACCCTTGGGCGTGCCGGTGGAACCCGACGTGTAGAGGATGAACAGCGGGTGCTCGGCGCCGACCCATTCGGGCTCGCAGGTGTCGGGCTGCGCGTCGGCGAGCTCGTGCAGCCAGACGTCGCGTCCGGCCGTGAACGCGACGTTGCCGCCGGTGCGCCGGTAGACGACGACGTGGCGGATGATGTCGCAGCCGCCCATGCCGAGCGCTTCATCGACAATGGCCTTCAAAGGGAGCGACTTGCCGCCGCGTACCTGCTCGTCGGCGGTGATCACCGCCACGGCGCCGGCGTCGACGATACGCTCCTGCAGCGACTTGGCCGAAAAGCCGCCGAACACGACCGAGTGCGTCGCGCCGATCCGCGCGCAGGCCTGCATGGCGGCGATGCCCTCGATTGACATCGGCATATAGATGATGACGCGATCGCCCTTCTTCACACCGAGCGACTTGAGCCCGTTGGCCAGCCGGCACACGCGCCGATGCAGCTCGCGGTACGTGACGCGCGTGACCTTGCCGTCGTCCGACTCGAAGATGATGGCGACCTTGTCGGCGTTGCCGTTCTCGAGGTTCCGATCGAGGCAGTTGTACGAGACGTTCATCTGCCCGTCGGCAAACCAGGTGTAGAACGGCGCGTTGCTGTCGTCGAGCGTCTTGGTGAACGGCTTGTGCCACGCCAGCGTCTCGCGCGCGAGCCCGGCCCAGAAGCCTTCGAAGTCGCGCGCGGCACTCGCGCACATCGCGTCGTAGTCCGCCTTCTTGACGTTGGCCTGTGCCACTCCCGCGGGCGACGGCTCGAAGACGCGGTTTTCGTGCATGACGGACTGGATCGACGACATACGCATTCCTCCGAAGCTTTCGAATTGTGGAGACCGATCGCGCGCCGGCCTCGACTCAAAGTCTACCGAAAGCGGCGCTGCGTCGCTACGCCGCAGCGCCCCACCGGCGCCGCCTGCGATGCTAAAATCCGGCGCCCCAGCCCACCGGTTACGGACCACACTCGATGCCGCAGACTCCGCCCGCCGATCCGCGCCTGCGACCGCTCCCGCAGATCATCTTCATGAGCCGGTGGCTGCAGCTGCCGCTCTATCTGGGCCTCATCGTCGCGCAAGGTGTCTATGTCTGGCAATTCTGGGTCGAGATCGTCCACCTGATCGAGGCGATCTCCGGCGACAGCGCCTCAGCGCAGGCGGTCATCTCGAGCGTCACGCCGCCGGGTGCCGCACCCGATTTCAAGATGGCGCGCGAGACCGTGATCATGCTGGTCGTGCTCGGCCTGATCGACGTCGTGATGATCTCCAACCTGCTCATCATGGTGATCATCGGCGGCTACGAGACGTTCGTGTCGCGAATGGATCTCGAGGCACATCCGGATTCTCCCGAATGGCTTTCGCACGTCAACGCGAGCGTGCTGAAGGTCAAGCTCGCCACTGCGATCATCGGCATTTCGTCGATCCACCTGCTTCGCACATTCATCAACGCGGCGGCCTACGACCAGAAGACGCTGTTCTACCAGACCACGATCCACATCGCATTCCTGCTGTCGGCGATGGCGATCGCCGCCGTGGATCGCATCCTGCCCGCGCCGACGCATGTCCGCGACATGCCGTCGGGCAACGGCCGCCATTGACGCCACGAGTCGGGGTATCCGCATGACGACGATTGCGCAACAGGACCTCATACAGAGCGTTGCCGACGCACTTCAGTTCATCTCGTACTACCACCCGGCCGACTACATCGCCGCACTGGGTGACGCTTATGCCGCCGAGCAATCGCCGGCGGCAAAGGACGCGATCGCGCAGATCCTCACCAACTCTCGCATGTGCGCGGAAGGCCATCGGCCGATCTGCCAGGACACCGGCATCGTCGTCGCGTTCGTGCGCGTCGGCATGGACGTCCGCTTCCGCGACGCGACGATGAGCGTGACGGAGATGATCAACGAAGGCGTGCGGCGCGCCTATCTCGATCCCGACAACACGCTGCGCGCATCGATTCTCCGGGACCCGGCCGGTACGCGCAGCAACACCCGCGACAACACGCCGGCGGTGGTCCATTTCGACCTCGTGCCCGGTCACACCGTCGACGTGCGAATCGCGGCCAAGGGCGGCGGCTCGGAGAACAAGGCGAAGTTCACGATGCTGAACCCGTCGGACTCGATCGTCGACTGGGTGCTGAAGACGGTGCCGACGATGGGCGCGGGGTGGTGTCCGCCCGGCATGCTCGGCATCGGCATCGGCGGCAGCGCCGAGAAGGCGATGGTCCTCGCGAAGGAAGCGCTGATGGATCCGATCGACATGCACGAGCTCAAGTCGCGCGGGCCGTCGAACCGGCTCGAAGAGTTGCGCATCGAGCTGTACGACAAGGTCAATGCACTCGGCATCGGTGCACAGGGACTCGGCGGTCTCGCGACTGTGCTCGACGTGAAGATACTCGACTATCCGACCCACGCCGCGAGCCTGCCGGTGGCCATCATTCCGAATTGCGCAGCCACGCGCCATGCGCATTTCACGCTCGACGGCCGCGGTGCCGTAACGCTCGAGCCGCCGGATCTCGCGACGTGGCCGGACGTGCATTGGACGCCCTCGCCCGAATCGCGGCGCGTCGACGTCGACACGCTGACGCGAGCAGACGTCGCGAATTGGAAGCCTGGTGAACGGCTGCTGCTGAACGGGCGGATCCTTACCGGGCGCGATGCCGCGCACAAGCGCATCGCGGACCTGCTCGCGCGCGGCGAGCACCTGCCCGTCGATTTCACCAACCGCATCATCTATTACGTCGGCCCGGTGGATCCCGTTCGCGACGAGGTCGTCGGACCGGCGGGCCCGACGACGTCAACGCGGATGGACAAGTTCACCGACATGATGCTGTCGAGGACCGGGCTCATCGCGATGATCGGCAAGGCCGAGCGCGGGCCGGTTGCCATCGACGCGATCCGCCGCCACCGCGCGGCCTACCTGATGGCGGTGGGCGGTGCTGCATATCTCGTGTCGAAGGCGATCAAGAAATCGCGCGTCGTCGCGTTCGGCGATCTCGGCATGGAAGCGATCTACGAGTTCGACGTCGTCGACATGCCGGTCACCGTCGCCGTGGATGCCACCGGCGAGTCCGTCCACGCGACCGGCCCGCGCGAATGGCAGCAGCGCATCGGGAAGATTCCCGTCACGACGGCCTGAATCGCGTCGCTCGACGCAGACGTGGATTCTACGATGGGCATTCCGACACGGGGCGCCCGCCTGTCCGCCGTGCGGGTCAGGAAGGTGGGCAGAGATCGTCGCGCGTGTCGACATCCCGGAGCACGCCCGGATCGTCGACGTCGATCCAGGTCACTGCGTCGCGATGGTCGTCGATGATCGACCGCGCGCCGGCGTCGCCGGTCAGCGCGATCAGCGCGTCGCGATGGACGCGCGAGAAGCCGACCGGATGTCCGCGTCGACCTCGATGGCGCGGCGCGACGATCGCAGCACCTGCCGCCACCGCGTCGGCGACGGCGCGAATCGTCGAGGAAGAGATCCACGGCATGTCGGCCAGCGCGACGATCCATCCGTCGGCGTCGGCGCTCGCCGCCACACCGCAGGCGAAGCTTGCCCCCATGCCGTCGTCCGCATGCGCACACGGGACCACGCGAAGACCGGCGGCCGCGAACTGTGCTGACAACGCGGCGTCGGTGGGGCGCACGACGGCCACGGCGCCCGGCAGCACCGCGACGAGCGCATGTGCCGACGCCACGCCGAGACCGACGGCCGACTCGACGCCGGCGCGTTGCGGCAACGACGCGAGCAGCTTGTCGCCGCCGAAGCGCGCGCCGCGGCCCGCCGCGAGCAGGACCCCGACGATGCGAGCCATCGAAAGTTCGCTCGCGAGGGCTCGCGCCGGGCTGGGCTACTCGGGGAGCAGCCGGAACTTGCCGTCGCGCACTGTCACGAGCACGCGGGCGCGCTCGTCCATGCCGTTGTGATTGGTCGGCGACATGTTGAATACGCCCTGGCATCCAACCACCTCGCGCTCGGCCTCGAGCGCGTCGCGCAGCGCCGACCGGAACGCCTCGGTGCCCGGTTTTGCGGACTTCAGGGCGATGGGTACCGCCCGTTCGAGCAGGATTCCGGCATCCCACGTGTTCGCGCCGAACGTCGCGGGCCTCGAGCCGAACTGTTTCTCATACGCGGCGATGTAGCCCGCCGCGACCTTCTTCGTGGGATTGAAATCGGCGATCTCGTCGATAACGAGCATCGGCCCCGCCGCGAGCACCGTGCCTTCGACCTTGTCCTTGCCGAGCTTGATGAAGTCGTCCGTCGCGACGGCGTGCGTCTGATAGATCGTCCCCTTGAATCCCTGGTCGCGCAATGTCGCCTGCGGCAGGACGGCCGGCCCGCCGACCGCGGCGATGAGCATCGCGTCGGGTTTCGCGGCAATCAGCTTCAGCGTCTGGCCGGTGACGCTGGAGTCGTTGCGCGCAAAACGTTCGACAGCCACGACCTTCACACCCGACGATTCGCCGAGCGCGCTGAAGACCTTCAGCCAGTTGTCGCCGTACGGGTCATTGAAGCCGATGAAGCCGACAGACTTCACGCCGTTCTTCACCATGTGCTTCAGCAGCGCCGCCGCGATCAGGTCGTCGTTCTGCGTCGTCTTGAACACCCAGCGCTTCTTCGCGTCGAGCGGCTCGACCACGGCCGACGTTCCGACGGTGGCCAACATCGGCACCTTAGCGTCGGCGATCACGTCGAGGATCGCGAACGCATTCGGCGTCGTCGACGGCCCGATCAGCGCGTCGATATGCTGCTCGGTGATCAGCTTGCGTGCGTTCTGCACCGCCCGCGTCGTGTCGCCGCCGTCTTCGAGCGAGATGTACTCGACATCGACGCCGCCGATCTTCCTGGGAAGCAGGTCGCCGGTGTTCTTCTGCGGGATGCCGATGGCCGATGTCGGTCCGGTGGCCGACACCATCAGGCCGACCTTCATCTGCGCCGACGCGGCGGTTGCGAACGCGAGCACGGCGGCGGCGATCATTGCAATGCGGGCATGCACGGGCGTGCGCTCCTCTGGACGTCGATGCGGAGAATGCGCGCTGCGCGCTCCGCGTGCAAACGAATCAGGGTCCGAAGAAATCCTTGACCTTGTCGAAAAACGATTTCGCCCGCGGGCTGTGCGCGTCGGGATCCTGCTCGTTGATCGCCTCGAACTCGCGCAGAATCTCCTTCTGGCGCGACGTGAGCTTGACCGGCGTTTCGAGCACGACGTGGCAATAGAGGTCGCCGACCACCGAGCCGCGCACCGGCCGGATGCCCTTGTTCTTCAGCCGGAATACCTGGCCCGTCTGCGTCTCGCTGGG
>JBDTNI010000177.1:0-5403 GCA_039933815.1 Betaproteobacteria bacterium | reverse complement strand
TACGGATGATCCTCTTTCGTGCGCGCGCTGCCGAAGATGCTGACGGCCGGACGCACGCCGTTCAGGCGATCGGCCGCCATCTGGAACTCTGCCATAATCCCCAGCACCCGCCACGCTTCCTGTCCGTTGGTCGAATACAGCGCTTGCGGGTCAATCATTTCGGGAATCTTGTGGGTTTGTGACCGCATGGCAAAGCTCGTCCTCGTGGATGGTTCGTCGTATTTGTACCGCGCCTTCCACGCCCTTCCCGACCTGCGTACGTCGAAGGGCGAGCCGACCGGCGCGCTGCGCGGTGTGCTGTCGATGTTGCGCCGATTGGTCATCGACGACAAGCCGGACTATTTCGCCGTCGTGTTCGACGCGCCGGGCAAGACGTTCCGCGATGGATGGTATGCCGAGTACAAGGCGAACCGCGCCGCGATGCCCGACGATCTCGCGCTGCAGATCGCGCCGCTGCACGAACTGGTTCGTGCGCACGGCTGGCCTCTCTTGATGGTCGACGGCGTGGAAGCCGACGACGTCATCGGCACGCTCGCGCGAGCGGCCTCCGAAGCCGGTATCGCCACGCTGATCTCGACGTCCGACAAGGATCTCGCGCAACTCGTGCGTCCCGGTGTCACGCTGATGAACACGATGACGAACGAGCGGCTCGATCACGACGGCGTGGTTGCGAAGTTCGGGGTCCGGCCCGATCAGGTGCTCGATCTGCTGACGCTGACCGGCGATGCGGTCGACAACATTCCCGGCGTGCCGAAAGTGGGTCCGAAGACCGCCGCGAAGTGGCTTGCCCAATACGGATCGCTCGACGAGGTCGTCGCGCACGCTGCCGCCATTCCGGGTGTCGTCGGCCAGAATCTCCGCGACACGCTCGCCTGGCTGCCGGAGGGCAAACGGCTGCTGACGGTGCGCTGCGATTGCGACCTGCCGTCGATGCCGACGGATCTGCGCGTCGTCGCTCCCGAAGCCGACCGGCTGCGTGCGCTGTACGAGCGTTTCGAATTCAAGATGTGGCTGCAGGACATTGCGCGCGGCGATCGTGACCCGTCCTTGGCGGGCGCTGCGGGTGCTGCGAGCGCAGGCACCGTGCCCGTCACGGACCCGGTGGCATCGCCACCGGTGCCGCCGCCGCGCGTCGAGTACGAAACAGTGCTGGACGAAGCGGCGCTTTCGCGGTGGCTGCACAAGATCGGGCGCGCCGAACTCGTGTCCGTCGACACGTCGACGTCGACGTCCGATCCGCTGACTGCGGAAATCGTCGGCATTTCGCTGGCGCTCGAGCCCGCGACAGGCTGCTATATCCCGTTCGGTCACCGCTACGCCGGTGCCCCGACCCAGCTTGGGACGTCGCAGGTACTCGACGCACTCACGCCGTGGCTCGCCGATCCGCTGCGGCCGAAGCTCGGACAGAACCTCAAGTATGCGCAGCACGCGCTCGCGAATCACGGCATCGATCTGCGCGGCTGCGCCCACGACACGGAGATCGAGTCCTACGTCATCGAATCGCACAAGCCGCACGATCTCGAGGGTCTCGCGCGCCGCCACCTCGACCTGCCGACTATCGGCTACGACGCGGTGACCGGAAAGGGCGTTCACCGGATTCCGTTCGACCAGGTCGCGCTCGATCGCGCCACCGAGTATGCGGCCGAGAACGCCGATGTCGCACTGCGCGTGCACCGTACGATGATGCCGCAGATCGACGCCGACCCGAAGCTGCAGCGCATCTATGCGGCCATCGAGATGCCCGTGCGCGACGTGCTGTTCAAGATGGAACGCGCCGGCGTGCTCATCGACTCCGACATCCTCGCCGCGCAGAGTCGCGACCTCGGCGCGCGCGTGAGCGCGCTCGAGCAGGAGGCGCACCAGCTGGCGGGCACGCCGTTCAACCTGGGCTCGCCAAAGCAGCTTTGCGAGATCCTGTTCGATCGGATGCAACTGCCGATCCGGCGCAAGACTCCTACCGGCCAACCGTCGACCGACGAGGACGTGCTGCAGGAACTGGCGGCCAGCTACCCGCTGCCCAATGTCCTGCTCGAGTGGCGCGCGCTCGCGAAGCTCAAGTCGACCTACACGGACAAGCTTCCGGCGATGGTGAACGCGCGCACCGGCCGCCTGCATACGACGTTCTCGCAGACCACGGCGGTGACGGGCAGGCTCGCGTCAACCGAGCCCAATCTGCAGAACATTCCCGTGCGGACCGCCGACGGCCGGCGCATCCGCGAAGCGTTCGTCGCGCCGCCGGCACACACGTTGATCTCGGCCGACTATTCGCAGGTTGAACTTCGCATCATGGCGCATCTGTCGGAGGACCCTGCGCTGGTCAAGGCCTTCGAGGAGGGCGACGACATCCATCGCGTGACGGCCGCCGATGTGTTCGACGTGCCGAAGGCCGACGTCACTGCTGATCAGCGGCGGACGATCAAGGCCGTCAACTTCGGTCTGATCTACGGAATGAGTGCGTTCGGGCTGGCCGCCCAGCTTGGCATCGAGCGAAGAGCAGCGGCAGAGTTCATCGAGCGCTACTTCGCCCGTTATCCGGGTGTCGCCGTCTACATGGCACGGACGCGGGAGCTCGCCCGGGCGCAGGGTTATGTCGAGACCGTATTCGGGCGCCGCCTGTTTTTACCCGACATCCGGGCCGCCAGCGGTCCGCGCCGGGCCGGATCGGAGCGTGCGGCGATCAACGCGCCGATGCAGGGAACGGCGGCCGATCTCGTCAAGCTTGCGATGATAGCCGTCCAGGACTACCTCGAGCGCGAGCGTCTCGCGACGCGGTTGATCCTGCAGGTACACGACGAGCTCGTGCTCGAATCGCCCGACGCGGAGGTCGCCCGGATCGAACGCGACCTGCCGGATCTGATGACATCGGTCGCCGAACTGCGCGTCCCGCTGAAAGTCGACGTCGGCCGCGGCCCCAACTGGGAGCGCGCGCACTGACGTTTGCGTCGCCTCAGCGCGAGAAGATTGTTCGCCAGCTCGCGTAGCAGCTGCTTGCAACCATCGGCCCGAGTACGAGCCAGCCGAGCCCGACCGGGATCGATGCGACGATTGCGAGGCCGATATAGATGAGGCCATAGACCAGAAAGGCGCCGACGTTCGTCAGCGACGCCGCGAAACTCTTCTTCAGTGCGGCGATCGGCGGCTCGCCGTCCAGCACGACGAGCGCAGGCGCGAACCAGTACGCCATCGCGACGAGCACTGCCCCGATCATGCCGACGAAAACGACGATCAGAAGTGCGACGCCGGCGGACGCGAGTGCCATGTAGTCGAACGTCGGGCTGCCGAACTGCATCAGCGCCGCCAGTCCGGGCGCACCGAGCGTCAACAGGATGGTCAGGACCATGACGATCGACATGACGATGATGGCGGCGAGCCACAACAGACCAAGCACGCACAGCGGCGCGAGGCGGCCTCCCTGGAAGCCGGCGAAGAGATGTCCGATCCGCAGCGGCTCGCCGCGGGCAAGCGCGTGGCAGCCCAGCATCGCGCCGCCGGCGAATACCGGTGTCAGGATCGTATGGGCGACGCTGCCGATCAGCGCGATCAGCACCAGCGCGATCGACAGAATGGCGAACAGGACGAGAATGCCGATCCAGACGATCGGTGCTGCGCAGAAGATGCGCCAGCTCTCGCCCCACCAGTCGGCACCCGCGCCGGCGGGCAGTTGGCGCGGCGTGGGCGCGACGCCGCTCGTGGAAGCCGGCGCGACCGGCGTCGGCGTGGGGAGCTCCATGCGATGCTTCTCCTGAAACGATAAGCTTATGCGTCGCGATGCGACGACGCTGGGCCATTGTGGCGTACCCCGCGCGAAAAGACGAGAACGGCACTTGGGAAAACACGTCGCGACGCCCATTTGACAAGCGGAGCGAAGGAACCGATTCCCATGGACGACATTGCCTCGCAGCTTGCCGCATACGGCGTTCCGCTCGTGGGCCTGAACGTCCTGCTCCAGCAGCTGGGACTCCCCATCCCTGCCGTCCCGACGATGATGCTGGCCGGCGCGCTGGCGGCCGCCGGCCGCATCGATTTCGCCGCGGCGTTCGCCCTGTCCGTGGCGGCGAGCCTTGCGGCCGATCTGCTGTGGTTCTGGGCCGGTCGTCGCTATGGCTACCGGGTGCTGCGCTTCCTGTGCCGGATATCGCTGTCGCCGGACACCTGCGTTCGCCAGACGGAAGGTATCTTCGAGCGCTGGGGATTCTTCTCGGTCGTCCTGTCGAAGTTCGTGCCGGGCTTTGCGACGGTCGCGCCACCGATCGCCGGCGCGCTGAAGATGCGCGTCGCGCCGTTCATCGCGGCGTCGACGGCGAGCGCGATGCTCTGGGTCGGCGCCGCCATGGTGTTCGGCGTCCTGTTCGCCGCACAGATCGGCGTGGCGCTCGCGTGGATGGAGCGGCACGTCGCGCTGGCCGTCATCGTCGTCGCGACGGCGGCGGTCGTGTACGTCGGCGTCAAGGCGTGGCAGCGCTGGCGGATGTCGCGCCTCCTCGCAGCGGCGACGATCACCATCGATGAACTGCGCGAGCGCATCGGGATCGAGCCGCTCCCGTATCTGATCGACGTCGGATCGTCGCTCGCCCAAGGTGCGCGGACGCGTATCCCGGGCGCCCGGCTGCTCGACCTCGACGCGATCGCGCGAGGGGACGATTTCCCTCGCGACCGCGACATCGTCCTGTACTGCGCGTGCCCCAATGAGGCGTCGGCACGGCGCGGCGCGCAGCTGTTGCTGGGGAAGGGGTACCGTCGCGTTCGTCCGCTGGCGGGCGGCATCGATGCGTGGGTGGCCGCCGGTCACCCGGTCGAAGGCGCAGTCGCCGACAGCGAGGCAGTGGAGACGGCCGTCGTCGCCGCGGTACTCGACGCCCGGGCGGACCCGCTGGACTCGCGCGGGCGCGGCGTCGAAGCGTCGCTGTAACGATTGCTTGCAACCTCGCCAAGCCATTCGTCCGCATAATCGGAACCGTTCAGGGCATCGGCGCTCCCAACGGGAGGCAGAAGGGAGCGCTGCATTCCCAGGGCACGGCCGCGCGCTTCTTGCGCTGTGCGACCGGCACGGCGAGCTTCCCACGGCGCCCGCGGGCAGCACGCCCGTTCATCGGTACATCGACCTTTCGCGGCTGACGCAACACGCCGCTCCGACAGGATGCTTTCATGCCAGAGCCAGCGTTACGATCGTCCGCCGCGCCCGCGGCACTTCCGCGCCGCCGCTGGCTCGGCAGCGTCGTCGCCATCGCCGGCGTCGCGCTGCTGGCGGCTGCGGCCTGGTACCTGACGCATCGCGCGCCGGTCGCCGGTCCCGATGGCCGCGCCCCCGGCGCGTCGTCGGCAGCACGCGGCGCCGCTGCGGGTCCGGGTGGTCCCGGTGGCGGCGGCGGTCGCGGTGCGCCCGCCAGCACGGTCGGCGTCGCG
>JBDTNI010000176.1:0-5414 GCA_039933815.1 Betaproteobacteria bacterium | reverse complement strand
GTGTCGGCGACTTGATGTTGTTGAATGCGCCCCGGTATGCGCGACCGATGGGGGTACGCGCGGTCGATACGATGACGGCTTCTCTCATGCAGGCTCCCGCGGACAACGAACAGAATTGTCGCCAGTCTGCCAGCTTCGTGCTCCGCTGCGCCAATCGCGGGAGGAGCGGCGACGTCGCCGCGATCACCGGCTTCACGTTCACGAGCCTCAATCTCAACGCGCGAGGCATCAAGGATGACGAGATCGAGGTGATGCCCTACCCGAAGTACGGCGTGAATCTCTACGGCAACGTCATCATCGTGTCCGAGCCCTTCTGAAGGAGAAGCCCGAGGCGGTGAAGGCTTTCCTGCGCGCGTTCGTGCGCGGAATGAAGGATGTTCTGGCCGACCCCGACGGCGCCCTCCGCTACGTCAAGGAGCGTGATGCGCTGATCGACGAGACGCTCGAGCGGCGACGGATCAGGCTCGCCATCGACACCGTCGTGGCGACGCCGGCCGCGCGTGCCGACGGACTCGGGGGCGTTCAGCCCGCGCGGTTTGCCGAAACCGTGGCGCAGGTGACCTCCGCGTTCGACGTCAAGAACCCGGTGAAGCCGGAGAGCGTGTTCAACGCGAGCTTCCTGCCGCCGAAGGCCGATCGGATGGTATTTCCGAAGTGAGCGCCCGGGCGTGACGGCGACCGCGGCCGGCGTCGTGGGCGCAACGGCCTTTGTCGCCTTCCGCGACGTGGCGCTCGCCTACGAGGGCCACGCCGATCTCGCCATCGAAGACATCTCGCTGTCGATCGCCACCGGCCTCGCCACGCTGGAGCCCGAGCTCGAAGACGTCCTGCGTTCGCTCGGCGCCACCCGCCGCGACATTCTCTTCAAGGTGGGCCTGCCGCGGTCGCTGCCGTTCTTCGCGTCGCTGAAGGTGGCGATCACGCTGGCGTTCGTCGGTGCCGTCGTATCGGAAACGGTGGCGTCGAACGAAGGGATCGGCTACCTGATGATGTCGGCGGGTTCCTCGATGCGGATGCCGCTCGTCTTCGCCGGGCTGTTCGTCATCGGGGTGATGGCGATGGTCATGTACGAGCTCTTCGCCATTCTCGAGCGGCGGATGACCGGATGGCGCACCGCGGGGGCGCGAAGGGCGATAGCGCGGAGGTCTTCGTGCGCGCGGCTTTCGGTGAGCCGAGCGGCGGGCAATAGCGGCTGCGCCGCGGGGACGGTAACGGTTGTTTCAGCGCGCGGCCGCATCGCCCCGCGGCCGTCCCGGCCAGGCGTCAGGTCAGCGAGGCCTTGTAGATACTGCCGATCGCGGCGTCCAGCGCCTGGTTGAAATCGGCGTCGGTCTGCTGCGCGCTGAGCCCTTCGGTCAGCGCGCGGGAAAAGCTTGCGACCACGCCGTGGTTGCGGGCGAGGCGCGCGTTGGCGTCGTGGCGTGAATAGCCGCCGGAAAGCGCCACGACACGCAGCACCTTCGGATGGCCGACGAGGGACGCGTAGAAATCGTCGACCGACGGAATTGTCAGCTTCAGCATCACCTGGTGGCCGGGCGCCAGCGCGTCGAGGCGATTCGTGATTGCGGCGTGGAGCAGACGCTCGGCACCGGCCTTGTCGGCCGCATTGATGTCCACCTCAGGCTCGATGATCGGCATCAGGCCCGCAGCGAGGATCTGAGCGGCCACGTCGAACTGCTGCGCCACGACGCCGTCGATGCCCTTGGCGTCGGCGCGCTTGATGACGGACCGCATCTTGGTACCGAAAATCCCCTTGGACACGGCGCGCGACAGGAGCGCGCTCAACGTCGGCATCGGCTTCAACATCTGCGCGCCGTTGCCCTCGTCCGCCAACCCGTTGTCCACCTTTACGAAAGGCACGACGTTCTTCACGGACCACAGGTATTCGGCCGTTCCGCGGCCTTCGATCTCGCGATCCATCGTCTGCTCGAACAGAATGGCGGCGAGCACCCGGTCGCCGTTGAACGCCGGGCTCGTGATGATCCGCGAACGCATCTCGTGGATGAGGTCGTACATCGCTGCTTCGCCCGAATACGAATCCTCGTTGATGCCGTACAGGCGCAGCGCCTTCGGCGTGCTGCCGCCGCTCTGGTCGAGGGCCGCGATGAACCCCTTGGACGATCGGATCTTTTCGAGCTGCTGCGCGTTCATGACGTTCCTTGTCGACGGTGCGAAACCATAAGGATAAAGCAACCGTTGCCCGACGCGGCGCCGGACCACCCCACCCGAGCGTCGCTGGGCCCGCCGGCAGCCGTGGGCAAGCGGGTGTTGCCGCCGGGTGCCGCCCGTCTACAATGCGAAGTCGACCGACGCCGCGCACGCGGTCGCGATGCCGCGCCTCATGCCATCGCGCTCGACCGCCATGCTGAGCGCGGCGCGTGCCCGCGACGGCCGACCTGCCCATCACTATTCCATACGACACGCACATGAGCGACTTTCTGGTGGCGGAACCGGCACGCGAGCCGTTGCAGGCGTCGTTCTCCGACGCGGACAACCCGCTCAGCCTCGACGGCATCGAATTCATCGAGTACCTGACGGCCGCGCCGCAGGCGCTCGGCCACGTCCTCGAGATGATGGGATTCAGGCCCGTCGCGCGCCATCGGTCGCGCGAGGTCACGCTCTACCGCCAGGGCGGGCTCAACGTCGTCGTCAATGCGCATCATGTGACGGGGGAACGCGAAACCGAGGCAAGCGTCGTCCCGGTCATCAGCGCTGTTGCGCTTCGGGTACGCAATGCGCGCGACGCCCATCGGCGCGTGCTCGACCGCGGCGGCTGGGAGGTGCCGACGCACCCCGAGGCGATGGAGCTCAACATACCCGCGATCCACGGCGCGGGCGGAAGCCGTCTCTACTTCGTCGACCGCTATCACGACTTCTCGATCTACGACGTCGATTTCATCCCGATTCCCGGCGTCGATCCGCGCCCTGCGGCGCTCGGCGGCGTCCATTTCTTCGGCATCGTCCAGTACATCGGCCCCGGGCGGACCTTCGACTGGGTCGAGTTCTATCGCGAGCTGTTCGGCACCCATCTCATCCCCGACGAAGAGCGGTTCGGAATCATGCCGACCGGCAAGCTGCTGCGAGCACCGGCCGTGGGCCCGTCGAACGCGTTCATGCTGCAGCTGATCGAGCCGCCGCTGGACGCGGGCCTGATGGGCCGCGAGTACTTCCAGCGCATCGGGCTCGGCGTGCCCGACGTGTTGGCCGCGGTCGAGGGGTTGCGCGCGCTCGGCATGGAGTTCGTCGAGATGCCGGCGGCCCACACCGGCCGGCGCGGCGCGATCACCAAGGCCTACCTCGGCGGTGTCGTCTTCGAGCTCGTGCACAGCGAAGGGCGCCCGTAATGCGCACACGCAGCATCGAGCAGTCGATCGCGCAGTTCGGCATGGACACGATCACGCTCGCCGGTCCTCTGGAGGCGAAGCTCGACGCGATTCAGCGCGCGGGATTCACGCAGGTGATGCTGAAGGCCAACGACCTGGCGGGCCATCCGCAGGGTTGGCAGGCGGCGGTGAAGGCGATAAAGTCGAGCGGTCTGCGCGGCACCGGGTTCCAGGTGCTGCGCGACTTCGAGGGGCTGTCTGCCCACCTGCACCAATACAAGGTCGACATCGCGAAGACGATGCTCGAGATGTGCGCGGCCCTTGGCTGCCCCGTGCTGCTCGCGTGCTCGTCGACGTCGACGCATGCGACGCAGGACCTGGACGCGATCGCCCGCGATCTGCGCAAGCTGGCGATGCTCGCCGTACCGTTCGGGATCCGGATCGCATACGAGGCGTTGTCGTGGGGTCGGGCCGTCAACGAATTCACCGTCGCGTGGGACGTCGTGCGCCGCGGCGACTGTCCGAATCTCGGCCTCGGACTCGATTCGTATCACGTGCTGGCGTCGAACACGCCGGTCGAGGCGATCGACGAGCTCGACGCGTCGCGCATCTTCCTCGTTCAGCTCTCGGATTTCATGTGGCAGGAAACGCGGACGTTCGAGGAACGCATTGCGACGGCACGCACGTTCCGCGTGTTCCCCGGCGAGGGCGTGCACACGACGAAGGTCGTCGAGATGGTCCAGAAGCTCGATGCGCTCGGCTATGGCGGCGACTACAGTTTCGAGGTCTTCAACGACGACTACGTGCAACTGCCGCTGCCGATGGTCGCCGAACGGGCGCGAACGTCCGCGTTATGGCTGGCCGAGGACGTGCTGCGCCGCGATGCGCCGCTACCGAACCAGCTGCGGCTTCGGCGCTGATGCCCCGCGCAGCGCGCGCGTTCCCGCATTCAGCGTTGCCGCGCCAGTGCCAGTGAGAGCCCGTCGCCGCGCAGCGTGACGCGGCGCCGTTCGCCCGCCGGCAGCACCACGCTGGCCCGGGAGTAGGGCAGTGGATAGTCGCCGGTGCGCCGAGCCGTCAATGCGATGGTGCGCGACGTCGTTTCAAGGGTGATTGTCACGTCGGCGCACTGCCCGCGGCGGTACCCGAAACCGATGCCGTCGTCCTCGTACAGCGTGAACGCGCTCGACGCGACGCCCGGGGCAGGGAACACCCGGAACTGTCGGCTCGGCTCGTCATGCAGCCGCGTGAAGTCGACGGTATCGGTCACCGGGATGATGGCGCCCGACGGCACGAGCAGCGGAATGCGCGAAAGTGGCGCGTCGACGTCGGCGTCGCGCCCCGGGGCATGGGCGGCGCCGGTCCAGAAGTCGTTCCACGCCGAAGGCCCGCGCGGCAGGTAGGCGCGCCGGCGCCGTTGACCGGGTGTCACCACCGGCGCGACGAACAAACCCGCGCCGAACATGAAGTCGTCGCAGTCCGCATACGCGCGCTCGTCGGCCTCGAAATCGTAGAACAACGGGCGGACGATCGGGGCGCCGTGTTGCGCAGCGTCGTGATACAGCGTGTAGAGGTATGGCAGCAACCGGTAGCGCAAGCGGATGGCATCCCGTACGGGCCCCAGCGCTTCGGGATGCAGCCACGGGCAGTTGGTCTCCCCGCCGGCTTTCCAGGAATTCATGATGAAGCGCGGACTGAACGCGCCGCACTGGGTCCACCGGATCAGCAACTCGGCATCGGGGACGGGGCCGGCGAAACCACCGACGTCATGGCCCGTATTGAACATGCCCGACAGGCTCATGCCGAGCCCCATGCGTATGTTCCAGCGCAGCGTATCCCAGCCGGTGGTGTTGTCGCCGGACCACGTCTGCGCGTAGCGCTGGATTCCCGGAGGCCCGGCGCGCGTCACCGTGTAGGCGCGCTCGTCGGCGCGATGGCGGAGCTGCGCTTCCATCGTCGCGCGCGTCATCAGCAGCGCCTGCAACGGCCGCGAACGTCGAATCGGAATAGGGATGCCGAAACCTGCCGACGATCCCGCGTCGTCCCAGATTCCATATTCGTTGTTGTCGTTCCATCCGGCATCGATGCCGT
>JBDTNI010000175.1:0-5462 GCA_039933815.1 Betaproteobacteria bacterium | reverse complement strand
TGGCCGCCTGGAAGCGCAAAGGCGGCTTGCAGGTCTTCGAGCAGCGGCTCGTCGAGGGCATGGGCGCGCGCGGTTACGACGAGGCATTCGCGCGCCAGATCTACCAGCAGATCCTCGGCTTCGGCGAATATGGATTTCCCGAATCGCATTCTGCGTCGTTTGCGCTGCTGGTCTACGTCTCGTCGTGGCTCAAGCACTACGAGCCCGCGGCGTTCTGCGGCGCGCTGCTGAATGCGCAACCGATGGGCTTCTACGCGCCGGCGCAGCTCGTCGGCGACGCGCGCCGTCACGGCGTCGACGTCAGGCCGCCCGACGTCGTGATCAGCGCGTGGGATTGCGAACTGGAGCCGGGCTCCGCGGTGGTCGGCGCCGCGACCGTTGGATCGGTCGACCGCGCTCCCGCCCCTGCGTTGCGGCTCGGGCTGCGGATGGTCGGCGGACTCACGCAGGCCGGCGCCGAGCGCATCGTGACGGCACGCCGCGCGCGCGCGTTCACCGGAGTGCCCGACCTCGCGCATCGCGCCGCGCTCGACAGGCGCGACCTGGCGGCGCTCGCCGACGCCGACGCGCTCGCTTCGCTGGCCGGCCATCGGCACGATGCCGTGTGGAACGTCGCCGGCGTCGAACGCATGCCGGCGCTGCTGGCCGGCGTCCCGATCGACGAATCGCAACCGGCGCTGCCCGCGCCCACCGAGGGCGAGGACATCGTGGCCGATTACCGGCGACTTGGATTGACGCTGCGCCGGCATCCGCTCGCGCTGCTGCGCAGCCGGTTGCGCGAACGTCGGCTGACCACCGCCGACGAGATCCTGCGGCTGCCGCATGGACGCTTCGTGCGTACCGCGGGGATCGTCATCGGCCGACAGCGGCCGGATACCGCCAGCGGCGTCGTCTTCGTGACGCTCGAGGACGAAACGGGCGCCACCAACGTCATCGTCTGGCGGGACCTCGGCGATCGCCAGCGGCGCGAGTTGCTGGGCTCGCGACTGCTCGGCATCTACGGCAAGGTCGAGCGCGAAGGCGCCGTCGTTCACGTGCTGGCCGGCCGTCTTGTCGACCTGACGCCGCTTCTCGGCACACTGCCGACGCGATCGCGCGATTTCCACTGACGACCAACCCGCGGCGCGCGCGATGCCGCGCTACACCCGCGCGCTACGATCCGCGCGCGCTGACGATCCGGCCGCGCACGTCGCCGAATCCCACGCGGTAATCCTTCCCTTGCGCCCACCCGGTGAGGATTACCTCGTCGTCGTCGTCGAGGAACGATCGGGTGCTGCCGTCGGGCAACTGCAGCGGCTTCGAACCGTTCCACGCGAGTTCGAGCATCGATCCGTACGAATCGGGCGTATCGCCGCTGATGGTGCCGGAGCCGATCAGGTCCCCCGCGCGCAGATTGCACCCCGACACCGTGTGGTGGGCCACCTGCTGGGCGATCGACCAGTACATCCGCCGGAAATTGGTGCGCGCGATCGTCGTCGCGCGCTTGCCGCGCGTCGCGAGAGCCACCTCGAGCGCTATGTCGTAGCCCTGCGGCCCCGACGTCGCGAGGTAAGCGAGCGGCGGCGGATCCTGTACCGGCCCGTCCACGCGGAAAGGCTCGAGGGCGTCCATCGTGACGATCCACGGCGAGATCGACGTCGCGAACGTCTTGCTGTTGAACGGGCCGAGCGGTATGTACTCCCATTGCTGGAGGTCGCGCGCGCTCCAGTCGTTCAGCAGCACCATGCCGAAGACGTGGCCCGGCGCCCGATCGACGGCCACCGGATCGCCGAGGCCGTTGCCGACGCCGACGACGCACGCCATCTCCGCCTCGAAATCGAGCCGCCGGGTGGGACCGAACGTCGGCTCCTTGCTGTCGGGTCGCTTGGTCTGGCCGTTGGGCCGCAACACGGGCGTCCCGCTGACGACGATCGAACTCGCGCGCCCGTTATACGCAATCGGCACGTACAACCAGTTCGGCAGGAGCGCGTGCTGCGGATCGCGGAACATCGACCCGACGTTCGTCGCGTGCTCGCGCGACGAATAGAAGTCCGTGTAGCCGTGCACGTCGAGCGGCATCTGCATCCGCGCGGCAGCCTGCGGCAACAGCGCGCGCGCGCGGAGCCGCGCGTCGTCGCGCAGCCGCGCATTCTTCTCATGCAGCAGGTCGCTGATCGCGCTTCGCGCGCGCCGCCAGGCATCGGGACCGCGCTCGATGAACGGATTCAGCGTCGGACGGTTGAAAAGCCGCTCGCCGGGAACGACGTCGAGCAGTCCCGCCTGTTCGACCGCCGACAGGTCCAGCACCAGGTCGCCGATGGCGACTCCCGCCCGCGGAGCGTTGTTCGCGGGCGTGGTGAACACGCCGTACGGCAGGTTCTGGATGGGGAAATGCGAGTCGCGCGCGACGGGTACGAACGAATTGAGCTTGGGGTCGTTGGGATCCACGTTCGATTATGGGTAAGGGCGCGTGCCGCGGTGATTCATCGGTTCGTTCGGAAATGCCGCGCGAGACCCTGCCAGCACGCCTGGTAATCCTGCTGCAACTGCGGCGACGCGAGTGCCTGCGGCGTCGGATGGATCACGTAGCGGCTTTCGAACATGAACGCGAGCGTGCCGTCGATTCGCTGCGGCGCAAGTTCCGCCGCGGTCGCCCGCTCGAATGTGGCCGCGTCCGGACCGTGGCCCGACATCGCATTATGAAGGCTTCCGCCGCCCGGCAGGAAACCCTCTGCCTTGGCGTCGTACACGCCGCGAACAAGCCCCATGTACTCGCTCATCGCGTTGCGGTGGAACCACGGAGGCCGGAACGTCCCGTCGGCGACCATCCAGCGCGGCGGAAAGATGACGAAGTCGACGTTCGCCGTGCCCGCGAGGTCGGACGGCGACGTCAGCACGGTAAAGATCGACGGATCGGGATGATCGAAGCTCACCGTATTCATCGCGTTGAAACGCGCGAGGTCGTATTTGAACGGGACGTAGTTGCCGTGCCAGGCGACGACGTCGAGCGGCGAATGGTCGATCGGCGCGCGCCATAGCGTTCCGCCGAACTTCGCGATCAGCTCGAAGCCGCCCTCGCGCTCGCTGAACGCGGCGACCGGCGTCAGGAAATCGCGGGGATTCGCGAGGCCGTTGGCACCGATCGGACCCAGCTCCGGCAACGTCAGCAGCGCGCCGTAGTTCTCGCACACGTAACCGCGCGCAGGGGCTGCGGTCGCGAGCAATACGCGGAACCGCATGCCGCGGGGCAGCAGCGCCACCTCCCCGGGCTCGATGCCGAGTTCGCCGAGCTCCGTCGCGAGCCGCAGCGCACCCTGCTCCGGCACGACGAGCATCTCGCCGTCGGCGTTGTAGAAGTAGCGGCCCTCCATGGACCGGTTGCACGCGTAGACGTGAATCGCGACGCCGCGTTGCCCGGCGACGTCGCCGTTACCCGCGATCGTCGTCAAACCATCGACGAAATCGGTCGGCGCAACGGGGAGCGGCGGCGGGTCCCACCGCAACTGGTTGGGAGAAGTCGCCATCGTTCCGAACGGTGCGCTTGCGAGCGACGCGTGCGGGTACGGCACGAACCGACCGTGCATGACGGCGGGACGGATTCGATAGAGCCACGTTCGTCGATTGGCCTGTCGCGGGGCGGTAAACGCGGTGCCCGACAGCTGTTCGGCGTACAGGCCGTACGGTGGCCGCTGCGGCGAATTGCGTCCAACCGGCAACGCGCCATCGAGCGCCTCGGAGGCGAACTCGCTGCCGAAGCCCGACAGATACTGAAGCTGTGCCGTGCCGGCGGCCACGGTCATGTCGCCACACTGCACGCGGGCGTCTCGTCGATCAGCGCTTTCGCATCGGCAATCGGCGCCACCTGCCGTGGATCGACGCCGTTCTTGATCGCCGTGATTTCCGCGAGGATCGATACGGCGATCTCCGGCGGCGTGCGACTGCCGATGTAGAGCCCGACCGGCCCATGCAGCCGCGCGATCTCGACGTCGGTAAGGTCGAATTCGCGCAGTCGCTCGCGGCGCTTCGCGTTGTTCGCGCGCGAACCGAGCGCGCCGACGTAGAACGCACGCGACTTGAGCGCTTCCATCAATGCGAGGTCGTCGAGTTTCGGATCGTGCGTCAGCGCGACGACGGCGCACCGCTCATCGAGCGCCATTGCCAGCACGGCGTCGTCGGGCATCGTCCGAACGAGCGTGACGCCCTGTACGTCCCACGTCTGCGTGTATTCGTCGCGCGGGTCGCAGACCGTGACCTGATAGTCGAGACCGACCGCGATCCGGGCCAGGTATTGCGACAGCTGCGACGCGCCGATCACCAGCATTCGATAGCGCGGCCCGTGGATCGTAGTGAACACGCCGTCACCGAGCGACTGGCCATCGCTGGGCCGCGCGGGATGCAGCGTCGACGCGCCTGTTCGCAGATCGAGGCGGCGCGACGTGAGACGACCCGCCTCGACCTCGTCGAGCAGCGCGCGTATGCCGGACGCGCGCGTCAGTGGCTCCAGCACGAGCCGTATCGTGCCGCCGCACGGCAGTCCGAACCGCCGGGCCTCGTCCGCACTCACCCCGTACGTGACGACCTCGCACCGCGTCTGGTGCATACCTTCGCGCCGCGTCTTCTCGATGAGATCGTCCTCGATGCAGCCGCCGGACACGGAGCCGGCGGCAAGACCGTCGCCCCGGACCGCGAGCATCGCGCCGTCGGGCCGCGGGGAGCTGCCCCAGGTCTTGACCACTGTGACGAGCAACACGCGATGGCCGGCGTCGAGCCACGCATCACAGCGCTTCAGTACGTCGAGATCTACACTGTCCATCCCGCGCTCCGCCGCTATCGACCCAACGCGTACAGGACGATCAGCACGACGATGATCGCCGCGATCGCCGCGTAGCGTATCCACGGCATGCCCCCGGCGGATGCCGCCGGCGTGACCGTACCGTTCGCCGATGATACCGGCGCCGAGCCCGCGGCGGGCGCCGCTGCCGCCGCCCGTATGACGAAACGCGCGAAGAAGTCGTCGGCCATCTTCGCCGCCGCCCCGTCGACGAGCCGCGACCCGATCTGCGCAAGCTTGCCGCCGATCTGCGCTTTCGCCACGTAGGCCATCGTCGTCTGCGACGCGTCGATCGGCGTCAGCGTGACGCGTGCCTCACCCTTGGCGAAGCCGGCCGCGCCGCCCTGCCCCTCGAAATGCAGCGTATAGGCGTCCGGCGGCTCGATGTCCGACATCGACATCCGTCCGGTGAAGCGCGCCGACACCGGACCGACGCGCGCGGCCATCGCGACGCGCCACGCGTGCTCGCCATCGGCTTCGAGCAGTTCGCAACCCGGCAGGCAATCCTTCAGAACCGCCGGATCGTTGAGTGCGTTCCAGACTACATCGCGCGGCAACGGCACGGTTCGTTTGTTCGAAAGTTCCATGGAAATCCCGGGTGAGCGGCGCCGGCTTACCGGGCGCGCGCGACGCGCGTCCGGCGCCGGGACTT
>JBDTNI010000174.1:0-5484 GCA_039933815.1 Betaproteobacteria bacterium | reverse complement strand
GCTGTCGCGCCATGTGTTCGCCGCACCGACGCGGTTCTACAAGACCGGCGTCGTGTTCCTCGCCTGGCTGAACGGCCACCAGTCGCACTTCACGATGGTGGGCGGCCAACAGAGCGCACGCAGCCTCGTGCACCTGGCCGAACTGTTCCGGCTGGCTGACGCCGCGGCATTGCTGCGCGACCCCGATGTCGCAATCGCAAGGATGCGGACGCTGCTGTCGCTGCACGGTGTGGGGCCGTGAGCGCCGGACGCGCGCGGGGCGCCGGAAGAAAGACATTTCAATGAACGGCCCCGATCCCTCGCTGCTGTCGATCAATACCGCGACGGTCCGCGCGCAGTGGAAGCTGCCCGATATCATCACCGCGATCGCGCGCCATGGAATCCGCGGCATCTCGCCCTGGCGCGATCAGGTCGCAGCGACCGGGCTCGGCGACACGGCGCGACGCATCCGCGACGCGGGTCTGACGGTCACGGGGCTGTGCCGCGGCGGCATGTTCCCAGCACCGGACCGGGACGGGCGCCGCGCAGCGCACGACGACAACCGGCGCGCGGTCGACGAGGCGCTGACGCTGGGCGCCGCGTGTCTCGTGCTGGTCGTCGGCGGCCTTCCGAAGGGCCGCGATGGCCAGATCGTTTCACGGGACCTGGCGGGCGCGCGCGAAATGGTGCGCGACGGCCTCGGGACGCTGCACGAATATGCGCACGCCGCGGGCATGCCGCTCGCGATCGAACCGCTGCATCCGATGTACGCGGCGGACCGCGCCTGCGTCAACACCCTCGCCCAGGCCAACGCGTTGTGCGACGAGCTTGCACCCGATGGCGCCGATGGCCTCGGCGTCGCCGTTGACGTCTATCACGTCTGGTGGGATCCGCTGCTGCGCGAGGAAATCGTGCGCGCCGGCGAGCGCAATCGGCTGTTCGCGTATCACATCTGCGACTGGCTCGTGCCGACCACCGACCTGCTGAACGATCGCGGCATGATGGGCGACGGCGTCATCGACCTGCCGACGATCCGCGGCTGGATGGAGGAGGCCGGCTATCGCGGAATGCACGAGGTCGAAATCTTCTCGTCGCACAACTGGTGGCAGCGCGACGGCGACGACGTGCTGCTCGCATGCCGGCAACGGCACGCCGACGCGAGCTGACCACTAACGAAAAAAAGCCCCGGCGCGGCGGCCGGGGCCTTGATGCTTCAAGCGGCGAACGTCAGGCGCGCGCGGGTGCGGCGGCCGTGTCGGCGTGCAGGTTCACGTGCCGCGTGTCCTTCAGGAACAGCGTGCCGATCACCAGCGTCATCGAGGCGATGACGATCGGATACCACAGCCCGTAGTAGATGTTCCCGTTCGCCGCGACCATCGCGAACGCGACCGGCGGCAGGAAGCCGCCGAACCAGCCGTTGCCGATGTGGTACGGCAGCGACATCGACGTGTAGCGGATCCGCGTCGGGAACATCTCCACCAGCATCGCGGCGATCGGCCCGTAGACCATGGTGACGTAGAGCACCAGGATCGACAGGATGACGACGATCATCACCTTGTTCATCGCGGCCGGATCGGCCTTCGGCGGATACCCGGCCGCCTTGATGTCGTCGCCAAGCGTCTTGTTGAAGTCCGCCGTGCGCTTGGCCACCTCGTCCCCGGAGAGCCCGGTTCCTTCGAACCCTTCGATCGTCTTGTCGCCGATCTTGACCTTGGCCACCGTGCCCGGCGGCGCGGCCTCGTTCGTGTAGCTCACCGAGTTGCGGGCGAGGAAGCCCTTGGCGATGTCGCACGACGTCGTGAATTTCGACACGCCCACCGGGTTGAACTGGAATGAGCAGCGGTTCGGATCGGCGATCACCGTGACCGGCGAGCTTGCCTGCGCCGCCTCCAGCGCCGGATTGGCGAAATGCGTCAATCCCTTGAACAGCGGGAAATAGGTCAGCGCCGCGATCAGACAGCCCGCCATGATGATCGGCTTGCGGCCGATCCTGTCCGACAGCGTGCCGAAGACGATGAAGAACGGCGTGCCGATCAGCAGGGCAGCGGCAATCAGCAGATTTGCCGTCACGCCATCGACCTTGAGCGTCTGCGTCAGGAAGAACAGCGCGTAGAACTGCCCCGTGTACCAGACGACCGCCTGGCCCGCCGTCAGGCCGAGCAGCGCCAGGATGACGATCTTGAGGTTGCTCCACTGGCCGAACGAATCCTTGAGCGGCGCGCGCGATCCCTTGCCCTCCGCCTTCATCTTCTGAAAGATCGGCGACTCGTTGAGCTGCAGCCGGATGTAGACCGAGAAGATCAACAGCACCAGCGACAGGAGGAACGGGATGCGCCAGCCCCAGTCGTCGAATTTCGGCCCCAGCAGTTCGCGGCAGCCCAGGATCACCAGCAGCGACAGGAACAGGCCGAGCGTCGCCGTCGTCTGGATCCAGGCGGTGTAAGCGCCCCGCTTGCCTTCGGGCGCGTGCTCGGCGACGAACGTCGCGGCACCACCGTACTCGCCGCCGAGCGCAAGTCCCTGCAACAGCCGCAGGCCGATCAGGATCACCGGTGCGGCAATTCCGATCGATGCGTACGACGGCAGCAGGCCGACGATGAACGTCGAAAAGCCCATGATCAGGATCGTGACCAGGAACGTGTACTTGCGGCCGACGAGGTCGCCCAGCCGCCCGAACACGAGCGCGCCGAACGGGCGCACGGCAAACCCGGCCGCGAACGCGAGCAGCGCGAAGATGTAGCCCGCGGTGGGATTGACACCGGAGAAGAACTGTTTCGCGATGATGGCCGCGAGCGAGCCGTACAGATAGAAGTCGTACCACTCGAACACGGTGCCGAGGGACGACGCGAAGATCACGCGCCGCTCCTCCTTGGTCATGCCCGCCGCCCTGGGCGCCGCCATGGGTGCACTTGTCGCCATCGTTCCCTCCTCGAATGGACGCCATCGCGGACGCCCTGTTGTCGATCGCCTGTCGGCCTTGCGTGCGCTCCGCTCGCCGAGGCCGCGGCCTTTGCATGAATGTCTACGGCGACGCGAAGGCTACCGCGACTTGGGCATGCAGCGCAACGCGGCGGCACGCCCGAACGGGGATGGGGGGTCGAAGCCGCAAGGCGGCGGCCGCAGAGCGGCGGCGGAACCGCGGTCTCGCCTCCGGCGCCGACCGCTCCGTTAAGCCTGATTCAGCAGCGTAAGGTGGGGGCGGCCGCGGGCACGCGGGCCGCTCGCGGCGACAATCACCGCCCCAGGCAGGCGTCCAGCGACAGTGGCAGCGACTGCAGCACGTCGCCGTTCGACGTTCGTTGCACGAATGCAACAAGCACCGGGGCCGTCCCGGATTCGGCAGGCTTCGTGAATTCGAACTGGCCGTGCAGCCGACCTGCGGCGGCCGGAGCCGGCGCCCTCTTCAGCGTGCGCACGACGTGGTCGTGTGCCAGTCGCCGGCCACGGTTCTCGCCGGCCTTGACATCAGAGTGCAGCCCGCTATCCGTGTACGCGACGAAGAGCCGCGCATCGTCGCCGGCAGCGGCATCGGCCAGTTGTGCGTCGACGTTCACGGCGATCGTCGAGCCGCCGGCGACGACGTCCATCGACAACGACGCGCGGGGCCTGGCCCTCGCGCCCGCGACGATTCGTGTCGCGTCTGCTTCCCGCCAGCCTCCGAAATCGTGACCTTGCACCATCACCTGCGGCGTGTAGACGAACGTCGCACGGTTCGCCCGCATGCCGTCGTATTGTCGCTCGGTGTACGCCGGCGTCGCGAATCGGTCGGCCCACCCGAGCCGATCCCAGTAGTCGACGTGAAAGGCGAGCGCCACCGGTTGCGCGTCGGCGGGCAACGGCGGGAAGTTGGCGGCGAGCCAGCGGTCGGCCGGCGGGCAGCTGTCGCACCCTTCCGACGTATACAGCTCGACGAGCGGGCGCGATGTCGCACCCGCCGCGGACAGTGCAAGCGCGCCGATGACGAAGGCCAGGACCAGCGGTGGGGCGAGTCGCATGTTCATGTCGCTGACGTCGCGCGGGATCCCCCGTTCCTTACACGGCGCCGGCGCCCCGCTGTGGTACCCTTAACGGGACCGTTGCACGGCCGATCAACGCGACGCGAGCCGCTCCATGGGAATCCTGCACATCCTCTCAATGATCGTCGTCGGCTTCATCGTCGGCGCCCTCGCGCGATGGATTTATCCCGGCGCCGTGTCGATGAGCGTTGCCGCCACTGCGGTGGTGGGCATCATCGGCTCGCTGGTCGGCGGCGTAATTGGGGGGCTGATGTGGAAATCGGCCGACGGACGCTTTCACCCCGCCGGATGGGTGCTCTCGATCGTCGGCGCGGTGTTCGTGCTCTGGCTTTACGTGACGTACATCGTCGCCGCGTAGCGGCGTCAGATCAGGCCACCTGCGGGACCCAGTACCTGCTCGCGCAGGTCGCGATAGCGCGGCAGCTGCGGCGGGTAGACGCAGATGTATTTCACCTGCGCTGCATTGAGACAGCGCTGCTTGATCGTCTCGAGCTTCTGATCGCGCGGGTCGATCACCTGGTCAGCTTCCTTTGCGTCGACGATGGCGACGATGGTCATGTCGCGGTCGCACACGACGAAGCCCACGTGCTGGTTCGCGATCTTGCGAAACGCGCGCAACCGCTCCATCCCCTGCGGCCCGATCTTGACCTGCAGCACGTCCGCAAGCCGCACGCGCGCGAACACCTCGTGCCGGGGAAAGGCGGCCTTCAGCAGCAGGAAGACGACATTGTCGGATTTCGAAAGAAATCGCGGTCGTAGCAGATACAGGCCCGGCACCTCCGCCGAGGACAACAGGCGCGTGGTTTCGCCTTCGGTCCATTGGGCGACTGCGGTCGGTCCATCCATCGCCCGCGCACCCGCGGGCGCCTCGCGGCTGCGGCGCATCAGGCCGGCGACGATCACCGCCGCGAGGGTCAGCACCGCGAACCCGAACATCAGCCCCGACGTCATCGTCACGGATGCGTGCGGCGCGGCACCGCGGGGCCTGGGGATGACTGAGGCATAAGTGCTGGTCTTTCGCGCGTATTGACGCGCGCCGCTGTCAGTCTAAAGCAAATGGCCGGCGATCACGAAAAAGCAAGCACAATCACCTGTTTACGCCGTGACGGGGTGGCGTTGCAGCAACGATTCGCCGCCCGCGAACCGGCACTTCCGTATCGCCATCACGCTGCATCGCTGCGCGGTCCTGTTCACCGATCGGGCGCAGGATCCCAAAGTCGCTCCGGGCGCGGGTGACGTTCATTCGCAGCAGCGCTGACGCATCGTGCGAACGTAAAACGCACAAGGGCCCGGGAGATCCCGGGCCCTTGTGCGTTCGAGGAAGCGAACCGGCGTCGACCGCCCGCCGTTCCGCAGCGATGTGGACTTACATGTCCATGTCGCCCATGCCGCCCATGCCCCCGCCGCCCGGCATCGACGGCTTGTCGTCCTTCGGCAGCTCGGCGACCATCGCGTCGGTCGTCAGCATCAGGCTGGCCACGGACGCGGC
>JBDTNI010000173.1:0-5497 GCA_039933815.1 Betaproteobacteria bacterium | reverse complement strand
GCGGTCGACGAGTTCGCGGATCGCCGCGATCGCGTAGTCGCATGGCTCGGGGTCGCCCGGGCCGTTCGACAGGAAGATACCGTCGGGTCCTCGCGCCAGCACGTCCGCCGCGGACGCGCGCGCCGGCACGACGGTGAGGCGGCAACCGCGCTGCGCGAGCAGTCGCAGGATGTTGTGCTTCACGCCGTAGTCGTACGCGACGACGTGGAACCGCGACTCCGCCGCAGCCCCGTAACCTTCGCCCAGCGCCCACGCGCCGCCGTGCCAGTCGTATGCGGTTTCGCACGACACGACCTTGGCGAGGTCGAGGCCGGCCATCGACGGCGCCGAACGCGCGCGCGCCACCGCCGCCTCGACGCCCGCCGTGTCGATGGTTGGCGCGGCAACGATGCACCCGTTCTGTGCCCCCTTCTCGCGCAGCAGGCGGGTGAGCATGCGGGTGTCGATGCCGGCGATGCCGACGATGTTCGCGTCGCGCAGATAGTCGCCGAGGTCTTCGGCCCGGCGCCAGTTCGATGCGCGCCGCGGCAGGTCGCGGATCACCAGTCCTGCCACGAACACGCGGCGCGATTCGGCGTCTTCGGGATTTACGCCGACGTTGCCGACGTGCGGATAGGTCAGCGTGACGATCTGGCCGGAATACGACGGGTCCGTGAGAATTTCCTGGTACCCCGTCATCGACGTGTTGAACACGACCTCGCCGATCGTGTGCCCGAAGGCGCCGATCGCGCAGCCGCGAAACACAGTCCCGTCGGCCAGTGCCAGCACCGCCTCGGCGCGCGGTGCGAACAGCGCCGTCGGCGGCGGGGATTCTGGCGAAACACTCATCGGCGCCAACCGGTCATCGGAAACCGATTACGTCGGACATGTCGAAAAGGCCGTGCTTGCGGTCCGCCCGGCATCCGGCGACGAAGCGTGCCGCGCGAATCGCGCCGGCCGCGAAATTCTGTCGCGATGTTGCGCGGTGGGTGAGTTCGATCCGTTCGCCGGTGCCCGCGAAGATAACCGTGTGCTCGCCCACTACGTCGCCGCCACGCAGCGTCGCGAAACCGATGGTGCCCTGCGCGCGCTGGCCGGTGACGCCATGGCGCGCATACACGCCGTGATCGCCCAGGTCGACGCCTGCACCCGACGCCGCCGCCTCGCCGAGCCGCAATGCCGTGCCCGACGGCGCATCGACCTTGTGCCGATGATGCATCTCCACGACTTCGACATCGAACGACGGACCGAGCCGCCGTGCCGCTTCCTCCACGAGTTCGGCCAGCACCGTCACGCCAACGCTCATGTTCGGCGCGAACACGATGGGGATGGTCCCGGCGTGCTCGGCGATCATCGCCTTGCCGGCGGCGTCGAAGCCCGTCGTGCCGATGACGATGCCGGCGCCCGTCCGCGCGCATGCGGCAAGGTGCGCGGCGGTACCTGAAGGGCGCGTGAAGTCGATCAGAACGTCGCTCCGCGCGACCACGGCCTCGACGTCCGCTTCGACCAGCACGCCGGTGGTCCGTCCGAGATGCCGGCCGGCGTCGGTGCCAAGCACCGCGCTGTCGCTCGTATCGAGCGCCCCCGCCAGCGTGAAGTCGCCGGCCTCGAGTGCTGCGTCGATCAGCGCCTGCCCCATTCGACCGCCGGCCCCCGCGATGGCGACGCGCACGGTCATGGCCTGCCGACGCCGTCGCGACCCACTACCTGCGAAAAACGTCGAGGAAACGGTCCCATGGACTCTTGTCGCCGGGCGCGTTCGACGGCAGCGCCTTCGCGCTCGCCGAACGGTTGAGCTCGACGACCGAATCGGGCATCGGGTCGCCTTCCCACCGCTCGACCTTGTCGTCCTTGAAATGGACGGTGAAGTTGCGGTGCTCGACGATCCTGCCCTGCCGCGAATACTCGTAGACGTAATCCCATCGATCCGGACGAAACGCCGACGTGACGAGCGGCGTGCCGATGAGCTGCCTCACCTGAGTGGGCGACATGCCGACCTTGAGCTTGTCGACCATGTCCTGCGACAGGTAGTTGCCCTGGTTGATATCGATCTTGTACACACCGAACGACCGCCAGGTCGGCAGATACCTGTCGGCGGACGCGCACCCCCCGATTGCGATGAGCGCAACGCCGATCGCCGCGGCGCCGCCGAGGCCACGCACGCACTTGAAGTGTCGGAGCACTGTGGGATTCATCGAGGTAAATAGCTATTATAGCTACGCTGCGCGAGACCAAAGACCCGGACACTTCCATGACGACATCCCAGGATCTGAAAAGCGTCGGACTCAAGGCCACGGTTCCGCGGCTCAAGATAATCAATCTTTTCGAAACGTCGCGGGTTCGGCACCTCACCGCCGAGGACGTCTACCGGATGCTGATCACCGAAGGCCTGGACATCGGGCTCGCCACCGTCTACCGCGTGCTCACGCAATTCGAGCAGGCCGGGCTGCTCGTCCGCCATCATTTCGAATCGGGCAAGGCGGTCTTCGAACTCAACGAAGGCAAGCACCACGACCATCTGGTCTGCATGCAGTGCGGTCGTGTCGAGGAGTTCTACGACGCCGAGATCGAGCGCCGGCAACTGAAGATCGCGAAGGAGCGCGGCTTCGAGATCAGCGAACACGCGCTCTACCTGTACGCCGACTGCACGAAGCCCCGCTGCCCCCACCGCAAGGCGCACGAAACCAGCTAGCGCAGGTAACGGCCGCTCGATCCGTCCGGGCGAACCCGTCACGAAGCCGCGTCGTCCGGTGGCCCGATATCCGGCCCTTCCGTCGCATCGCGGCGGTTGAACTGCGCCAGCCTGAAGCCCATCGCGTAGAGCGTTCCGAAGTAGACGAGCGCGCCGATGCCGATGACGGCGCCCAATCGCGCGACACGGTACCCGACACCCGCGGCCAGCCATGTCGCGCTGTCGCCCATCGCAAGCGCGATAACGATTCCCAGGAGCGCCACGGCCACCGACACCTTGACCAGGAATCCGAACCAGCCCCGCTGGGGTACGTAAAACTTCTTTCGACGCAGGAACCACAGCAGCAGCGCCGCGTTCAGGAACGCGCCGATGCTCGTCGCCAGCGTCAATCCCGCCTGCTGCAGACCGAGCGGCCACGCGAAGAGGATCGCGAGCGATTGCGTGCTGAGCACGGTGAAGAACGCGATTTTCACCGGTGTTGTCATCACCTGCCGCGCGTAGAACCCGGGCGCCAGGATCTTGACGAGGATCAGCGCCGGCAGGCCGACGCTGTAGCCGAGCAGCGCGGCGCGCGTTTCCATGACGTCGTGCACCGTGAACCGGCCGTATTGGTAGAGGGTCGAGACGAGCGGCAGTGCGAGGATTGCGAGCGCCACCGCCGCCGGCAGCGCGAGCAGGACGGCGAGCCGCAGGCCCCAGTCGAGCAGCGACGAATACGCGTCGCTGTCGGCGTCGCTGTGGTGCTGAGCGAGCGACGGCAGCAGGATGGTGCCGAGCGCGACGCCGAGCAGCGCACTCGGGAATTCCATCAGCCGGTCGGCGTAAGTGATCCACGAGATCCGCCCATCGCCGAGCAGCGCCGCGAGCTGCGTGTTGATCAGCGCCGAGATCTGCGCGGCCGACACGCCGATCACGGCGGGACCCATCGCGATCAGCACCCGCCGAACGCCCTCCTCGCGCCAGTCGAACGTCAGCTTTGGCCACATGCCGATCGCGAGCAGCGGGCGCACCTGCAGCAGCACCTGCGCGAGGCCGCCGATGGCGACGCCCCATGCAAGCGCCAGGATCGGTGGGTCGACAAACCGGGAGAGGAATATCGCGGCGCCGATCACCGACAGGTTCAGCAGCACCGGCGTGAACGCGGGAATCGCAAAACGCCGGAACACGTTCAGCACGCTGCCCGCCAGCGACACCAGCGACACGAACAGGATGTACGGGAAAACGATCCGGATCATCTCGGCCGTCAATTCGACCTTCCCGGGCGTCCTCGCGAAGCCGCCGGCCAGCAGATAGACGAGCCAGGGTGCCGCGAGCGAGCCTGCGATCGACAGCGCGATCAGCGTGAACGCCAGCAACGTTCCGATGTTGCCGACCAAAAGCCGCGTGGCGTCGGTGCCGCGGCGGCGACGGTATTCGGCCAGGATCGGGACGAACGCCTGCGCGAACGCGCCTTCCGCGAACAATCGCCGCAACAGGTTGGGCAATCGGAAGGCCGCCTCGAAGGCGTCCATCTGCAGGCCGGCGCCGAACGCCGTCGCCTTGATCGTCTCGCGCAGAAGGCCGGAGATCCGCGACAGCAGCGTCATCCCGCTGACCGTCGACAGCGTGCGGAGGAGATTCAACGGGGAATGCTTCGCAACGCCTTGCCTTGATTGCGAAAAACGCGTATTATGCCCGGTCTTTCAACGCTCCTCCACCGGACGCGGGTCAGCAGCCATTAAAAGGGCTTTGCATGCCGTAGCCGGCCCTCGCGGGAGCGGCGAACCCGATTACCCGGCGACCGCGCGAAGCGCCGTCCGCTCCAGCCCAGGAAGGATTCGACGTAATGGCCAATTCGGCACAAGCCCGCAAACGCGCGCGTCAGGCAGAGTCGACCCGCCAACGCAACGCCAGCCTCAAGTCGGCGCTGCGCACCGCGGTGAAAAAGGTAAAGAAGGCCATCGCCGCGGGCGACAAGACCGCCGCAACGTCGACATTGCGCGAATCCCAAGCCGTAATCGACCGCATCGCAGACAAGCGCATCGTGCACAAGAATCTCGCATCAAGGACGAAGTCTCGTCTGGCCCAGGCAATTCGAGTGCTTCCCTAGTCGCCGCCACGCTCCTTTCCCCGCATCAGGGCGCCTCGTCGAGGCGCCCTGATCGTTTCAGGGCACCGCACTTGTTGCCTTTTCAACTCGCGACGACGCTCAGCCGAACCGCGTCGCGCCATCCGGATCGCCCCCGCCGCCGCGTCGGCGCAAATGTCGATGACCGCCAGCGCCGCGCCCCGACGGCGCCGCCGACGACGCGGCTGGGCTGTGGGAACTTCACTTCGGCGACCCGGAACCGGCATTCCTCAAGACCCGGTCGCTGCTCGCGTAGGCCGCCACCCTGACCCCGCTCGCACGCGCTTGGAGCGAGTTGACGGTGGCCTACACCATCTGTTCTTCACGGCGCGTTGCCGACCGCGCGATGTACGAGGCGAAGGCAGCCGGTCGCGATCGCGTCTTCGTCGCCGAGCCGTCGCGCGAGCTGTTCTGACATCCGACGCGCGGAGCGGGCGGCACGAGGCTCGGTTGAGCGCGACGTGCTAGACTTTTTTGTTTAGTCGATCGCCGAAGAGGGCGATCAGCCCCGATCCAAATGGTTGCCGCAGCGTCGCCGCAGCATTTCCTGCAGTTCAGCGACTTCTCCCGCGACGAGTTCGAGCATCTGTTCGAACGTACGCGCTGGATCAAGGCGCGCTTCAAGCGCTACGAGCTCTACCAGCCGCTGCGCGACCGGACGCTGGCGATGGTGTTCGAGAAGGCGTCGACGCGCACGCGCGTGTCGTTCGAAGCCGGCA
>JBDTNI010000172.1:0-5506 GCA_039933815.1 Betaproteobacteria bacterium | reverse complement strand
GAGGACAAGCGCCTCGGCATGCCCCGCGCTGCTTCGATACCCCCGTCGAAACCAGGACACCCCCGGAAAACGATGCGGGCGTCGCCGGGCACGAAGCCCGGGCGAGCGCTGGAAGTCGATGATAGCAGTTGGAAGGTTCCCGGCGTCCCAATCGGAAGAATAGGGGCGCCCGTACCGTCGATTCAACCTTTCATGCCGACGAGCAGCGAGTTGATATCGTCGGCGTGCTCTTCCTCGACCGCCAGTATGTCCTCGATCATCCGCTTGGTCGTGGAGTCCTTTCCGTGCAACCACTCCGCGATCTCACGATAGCTCTCGATCGCGATTCGTTCGGCCACGAGGTCTTCCTTCAGCATGTCGATGAGCGACGTTCCTTCCTTGTATTCCGCGTGGCTGCGCGCGGTCAGTGTATCGGGGTTGAGGTCGGGCTCGCCGCCGAGCTGGACGATTCGCGTGGCGATGCGGTCGGCATGCTCCTGCTCCTCGGTGGCGTGCTCTGCAAACTCCTCCTTGACCGAATCCGATGCAATGCCTTGCGCCATGAAGTAATGTCGCTTGTAGCGAAGCACGCACACGATTTCGGTGGCGAGTGCTTCGTTCAGCACCTTGCAGACGAGCTTCGGGTCGGCTCCATAATTTGACGTGACCGCCCCTCCCTCGATGTGCTGACGTGCGCGCTGCCGAAGCGTCTTTACGTCGGTGAGGAAAGGCTTGTCACCGGTCTCGTTGTTGGCCATCGCCGGCGCCTCAGCTACGCGCCATGAGCAGGCCGAGCACCGCGCCGGCTGCAACCGCATACCCCAAGGCCTTCATGGGCTCACGACGGACGTACTCTTCGGTGGACGCGCGAGTGCGCGCGGCCCGATCGCCGGCGGTCGAGCGCAGTTCGTCGAGCTTGACCTTCGCGGAAGCCATCTTGTCGGAGATCTGCGCACGCGCAACGCTCGCGCCCGTGCCCGAGAGCGTGCCGGCGTTCTTGAGCAGCGCTTCACAGTCGCTGACGAATGTGCGGAAGTCGCGCGTCAGCTGGTCGAGGTCGGGCGACGCCGCCTTGTTCAGATTGGAGATCGTTCCGCCGTTCCCGTACGATTCGTTCGTTTCCATCATGAGCTCCTTTTTTTCAGCGTTTCGTCAGAGAAAGCAGGAAGGTTACCAGCGAAACGATCAGAAAGACGACAAACAGAATTTTCGCGATCCCCGCCGCCCCGGCCGCGATGCCGCCGAAGCCGAACAGCGCGGCGATCAGTGCGATGATAAAAAAAACGACGGCGTAATACAGCATGGCTGCCTCCGTGATTGTTCCGGGTCGCCGCGAACCGGCGCAAACCCTTGGTGAATGAGGATGAGTGAAACGCACCTTGCATGCCATGGGCGCAGACGCGCAATAGTCTTTTAAATTAATTGGGTAGGTCATTGTAGCGGGCGATCCCGCAGACCGGCGTACCGACGTTTGTGCCGATGCGCTGCAATTGCTGCGCCGGCGTCGGGACGCTCCTACATCCGAATCCGCATAAATACCCTACGACGCGCGCCCCGGTGGTCGTATGGTCTAGGTCAAACCAAGCGTCGCTGGGCCTTTGCGTGGCGCCATGCGCCGTACCCGCGATGACGTCCATCGCTTGATTCAACCGGAGCAGACCATGAAGACCTCGACAGCGCTACTGATTGTGGCGACGGCCGCCCTTGGCGCCTGCAATTCGGCAGACAGCAACCGCACAACCAAGGCGCCGGCGGGTGGTGCGACGACGGTGGCCATCACGTCGCCCAGCGCGCCGCCGGCACCGACCGAGCGCACACCCATCCCGGCAAATGCCAATACGATGGCGGCCGGAACGGACGCGTCCACCGCGTTCCAGCAGGCACCCTCCGTCGGCGTCACAGCGCCGGTTGCGTCGGGAACGGCGAGTTCGCCAACCGCGCAGAACGCCGTGGCCAACGCGCCCGACACCGTGTCCGCCGACGCTGCGAAGGCGGCGGCCGCCGCGGGTGACCCGGCGAAATCCGGCGGCACCGCGCAGGACACCGCTGCGAACAATCCGCGCAGCGGCACGCTCACCAAGCAAGAGGAATCCACTGAGATGCCCAAGGCCGGCCAGACCAACAATCACTCGAGCACCGCGCTCGAAAACGACAGCGGAAAGAAAGCCCAGCCATGAGCCGAATTGTCAGAAAACTCGTTTATCTCGCGCTCGGTTGCGCCGCCGTCTCGATGTACAGGCAATGGCAGAACGGCGAATTCAAACCGCACCACCCGCACCTCGAGAATTGGGAAAACGAAGGCGGCGGGCTTCCGCACGTGTCGTCGGCGCAGCGCATCGCGAGCCCGACGGCGCAATCGCGCCCGCCCGCGGCATACTGATCGGCTGGGCGTCGCAACGGAAGGGGCAGTGGGTGATCGGGCTTGCGATCACCGTCGGAGGGAAGCGCCCTGCCTGGCGCACACAAAAAAACGCCGCGATGAACCGGCGCCGAGAGCCCCCAGGCTTCCCCGAGGGAGGGAGAGACGATTCGCTAGTCGCGGCGCCGCTTGGCGTCCGCGAGCGAATGCTCGATTCCCTGGGTCGGGAAGATCGAGCCGAGTAGTGTAAATACGACAAACAGCACGACGTTGCCGAAGAAGAATACCTGTGCAATGGCGGCGCTCGTTCCATCGGTATCGGCGACGCCCAGTACCCCGCTCGCCACGGCCAACAGGAAATAAACCAAGCCCCATTTCATCATCGCGTTCTCGCCGCCTGCCGGTTTCGCGAATCCCGCGAAACAACAGCCTTACTTTAGGCGCAGCGAATTCCGGGGGCCATCAGCAACCTGCGCATCCTCGTGTCGGACGAAAACGTACGTAGACCGGCGCAGGGACGTCGCCGAGCACCGCCGTGTATAGTCGGTCCGACCGTCCCGCACCGTCCATGAAACGCCTTCTCCCCCTTCGCGTTCTCGTCCCGCTGGCGCTCGGCGTCATAGTCTCGCTGGGCGTGTTGGGATTCGCCGAAATCGGCTATCGCAGACTCGAATTCGCAAACCGGGCGATGTCTGCAGCGCTCGAGATGGAAACGGCCGTCAACGAGACGCTGGCCCTGATCGGGGAAGCCGAGTCCGGCCAACGCGGGTTCCTGCTGACCGGCGACGCAAGCTATCTCGCGCCCTACAGGGCTGCCATTCCGAAAATCGACCAGGCATTCGGGCACCTGCGGGATCTCGTCAACACGAGCGGCACCGATATAATGAGCCGGCACGCCGGGGAGTTGAGCGGGCTCATCGGCAAGAAGATGAACGAAATGGAATCGACGCTCGCACTGAACGAACGCGGCGGGCGAGACGCAGCATTCCAGCTCATCGCCACGGGGCTCGGACAGCGTCTGATGGCGGATATCCGCACGGAGGCGCAGAGCATCCTCGACGAACTGCACGAGTCGTCGTTGCGCGGCGGGCAACGATGGGCACAGGACATCGAATTCGGGCGCGTGGGGATGTTGACGATGACGGCGTTCACGGTCGCGCTCCTTTTCGTCGTCCTCGCGCTCGCGCGTCGAGAGATCGGCGCACGCGAAGCGAAGCGCCGGATGCTCGTCGAGGAACAGCGCCGGCTGGAGCAGGAGGTCGCGACGCGAACCGAGGAACTCACCGAACTCTCGAACTACCTGCAGACGGTGCGCGAAGAGGAGAAATCGCGTCTCGCGCGCGACATTCACGACGAGCTCGGCGGCATCCTCGTCGGCGCCAAGATGGACGTCGCGTGGGCCGCACAGCGGTGCAAAACGGCGCTTCCGGAGGCGGCCGCGAAGCTGAATCGCGCGCTCGGCGTGCTCGACGAGGGTGTGGAAATCAAACGGCGAATCATCGAGGAGCTGCGCCCAACGCTGCTCGACAACCTGGGAATCTCGTCTGCGCTGGATTGGCAGGTGCGACAGTCTTGCGAACGCGCCGGGCTTCAGTGCGAGCTGAACCTCGCAGAGCTGGAACTGCCGTCCGACGCCTCGATCGCGATCTACCGCATCGTCCAGGAGGCGATGACCAATGTCGTCAAGTACGCGAGTGCCCGCACGGTCGACGTCGAGCTGCTGGGCGATTCCGACGGCGTTTCGCTGATCGTCCACGACGACGGCGCCGGCTTGCCCGCCGGCGTGGAAACCAACCGCCTGTCTCACGGCATCATCGGGATGCGGCAACGCGTCCATGCGCTGAATGGCACGTTCAGGATCAGCAGCAAGCCCGGCACGGGGACGACGATCGAAGTGTTCATACCGTTACCCACACCCGGGCTGACGAACAAGAGCGCCTACGCGATGGACGAAGACGAGTTCGACGCAAGCGCAGCGCTGGCGCCGGGGGATAGCGACGCGACGATGAATGCGCGATGACGTGTTTTCTGCCTCCGATGAAGAAAGGCGACCGGGGTTACCCGGCCGCCTTTCTTTTCCTACGAACTACACCGGCTGTAAATGTGCCCGTGTCGTTGCGTCTTACATCTTTGCGTCTTACATCTTGCCGTAGCGGGTCTTCGCGTTCTTGACGCACGTGTCCTTCGCAGCACCGCTCATTGCGTCGCACTTCTCAACGGCGACCTTGTACTGCGCGTCACGGGTATCTTCGCGCGCGTCCTTCCGGGCATCGGCTCGCTTCTCCGGCGTCTTGTCCGAAACCTTCATGACCTTGGCGTCGCCCTTCATCTTGACGTGCTCGGCCTTCGCTTCCTTGACGCATACGTCCTTCTGGTTGCCCGACATGTCGTCGCATTTTTCCTTCGCCACCGCGTAGTGCGCGTCTGCCTTGGCCTTTACGACCTCGGCGTCGGACTTGGCACCGGGCTTGTATCCGGCCTGAAGCTCCGCCTTGGCGATATTTTCCTTACCCTTGGCTTCCTTTTGGCAGACGTCCTTCGCGTTGCCCGACATCGACGAGCAATGGTCCTTGTCGGTCTTGTACTGCGTCTCGATCTTGTCTTTCTCGGCCCTGTACGCGTCGCGGGACATCATCTTGTCAGCAGCATTCGCGGCACCGGCGAACGCGATCCCCGCGGCGGTCAGCAAGCTAATCAGCAATTTGGACATTTAATTCTCCTCAGTGACGGCCCGCGATATCGCGGTTGACGTCGGCGTGTTGGCCATGGCGCTCGGAAAAAGAATCGATTTGCCGCTCGGCTTCATCCTTGGTGACTCCGTACGATTCCTGGATCTTGCCGGCGAGCTGGTCGCGCTTCCCCCCGATCGTGTCAATCTGATCGTCGGTAAGCTTGCCCCACTGCTCCTTGACCTTCCCCGTAAATTGCTTCCAGTTGCCTTCGATGCGATCCCAGTTCATCGTCTGCTCCTTCTCCCATGAGGCGGACGCGGCCCGTCCAGACTCTAAGCACCGCAATGCGCGTGCCACAGTTTTGCGTTGAAAAATCAATGATTTAAAACCACAACCACAACGGTCGTGCGCAAATTGCACAGCGTGTGTGCAAGCGCGTGAGGACCTGTAGGACTCATCCCTTGTCCTCGGGTGCAGATACCTGACGCTGCTCGTC
>JBDTNI010000171.1:0-5521 GCA_039933815.1 Betaproteobacteria bacterium | reverse complement strand
GTGGCCGCCGCCGACGACGATCACGTCGAAGTGCTGTGGATATCTCATGCGCGCCCCGTTGTCATCGATTCCATTCTACGGCGTTGTCGCGCGGGCTCCGAACTCGGTGTTCCACGTGAAACATGACCGCGCCGGAGCATCCAGTCGATCTTCAAGTGGCTGCTCGAACCGCGGCCACGATTTTCACTCGCTGGGCGCGAATGAATCGAATGAATGTTTCACGTGGAACAGCCATCGGGGTAGCGGCGGAGGCGGTCGATATGCCGCCGTCGAGCGCTTCAATAAAGTCGACCAACGTCAGGACAAGCTCGCCCCAGGTCCACCGGCTGACCATAATTTCACCAATATTGCTGTAAATACTAGCAATATCATGTACTTGACTAAATTTCTATTCGACCGGCCAGCCGATCGCGCTCGCCCATCAGCGCATCGGGACGCTTGGCGCCCAGGCGGTCAAAAAACGCATCGTGGGAGCCCAGCTCGCGTTCCCAGAGGGCCAGGTCCACCGCCATCACGCTGTTGAACCGTCGGTGCCCGAACTCGAAGCCGCGCCAATCGAGGTCGTCGAACCGCGGTACGAAGCCAAGCGCGGTTTCCTGGGCGCCTGCGCGCCCTGCACAACGCTCGAGTATCCACTTGAGTACGCGCATGTTCTGCCCGAATCCGGGCCACACGAACCGGCCGTCGTCGTCCTTGCGAAACCAGTTGACGCTGAAGATGCGCGGCGGATGCGGCACGGCCGTGCCCATGTCGAGCCAGTGCTGGAAATAGTCGCCGATGTGATAACCGCAGAACGGCAACATCGCAAACGGGTCGCGGCGAACCTCACCGACTGCGCCCGTGGCGGCCGCGGTCGTTTCCGACCCCATCGTCGCCGCCTTGTAGACGCCCTCGTCCCAGTTGCGAGCCTCGGATACGAGCGGGATCGTGTCGGAGCGACGCGCGCCGAACACGAGCGCCGACAGCGGAACGCCGGCGGGATTGTCCCATTCAGCGTCGAGCGACGGGCATTGGGTCGCCGACACCGTGAAGCGCGCGTTCGGATGCGCGGCCGGCCGTCCGCTCGCCGGCGTCCACGACTGCCCGCGCCAGTCGGTGAGATGCGCCGGTGGCGTCCCGGTCATTCCCTCCCACCAGACGTCGTTGTCGTCCGTCAATGCGACGTTCGTGAAGATGACGTCCGAGCGCAACGTTTCCATTGCGTTCGGATTCGACTCGTACGACGTGCCCGGCGCGACGCCGAAATAACCCGCTTCGGGGTTGATTGCGTGGAAGTAGCCGTCGGCGGACGGCTTGATCCACGCGATGTCGTCCCCGATCGTCGTGACGCGCCACCCTTCGAATTCCGCCGGTGGAATCAGCATCGCGAAATTCGTCTTGCCGCACGCGCTCGGGAACGCGGCAGCGACGTAGCGCTTCTCGCCTTCGGGCGACGTGACGCCGAGGATCAGCATATGCTCGGCCAGCCAACCTTCGTCGCGCCCCATCACGGACGCGATGCGCAACGCGAGGCACTTCTTGCCGAGCAGTGCATTGCCGCCGTAGCCCGAACCGAAACTCCAGATCTCGCGGACTTCGGGGAAATGCACGATGTATTTGTTGGTCGGATTGCAGGGCCACGGCGTGTCGCGCGCGTCAGCGAGCAGCGGCACGCCCACCGAGTGAACGCACGGCACGAACGCGCCATCGCGACCGAGGATGTCGTGCACGGCCGAACCCATGCGCGTCATGATGCGCATGCTGACGACGACGTAGGGGCTGTCGGTGATTTCGACGCCGATGTGCGCAATGGGACTTCCGAGCGGCCCCATCGAGAACGGCACCACGTACATCGTGCGGCCCCGCATGCAACCCTCGAAGAGTCGGCGGAGCGTTTCGCGCATCTGCGCCGGCGCCACCCAGTTGTTCGTGGGACCCGCGTCGTCTTCGCGCTCGCTGCAGATGAACGTGCGATCTTCGACGCGCGCAACGTCAGACGCGGCCGACCGCGCCAGAAAACTGCCGGGACGCTTGACTGGATCGAGGCGATGCAGCGTACCGGACGCTACCATCGCATCGCACAGCCGGTCGTACTCGGCCCTGCTGCCGTCACACCATTCGATGCTATCGGGCTGCGTCAACGCGGCAACCTCGCCAACCCATTCCAGCAGACGGGCATTCCGCACATTGGTCGGTGCGGCGATGGCGGCGGTTGCTTCAATGCGTTGCATCATCAATGCCCTGGCGTTTCATTCGACGAGCCGAAAACTCTAGCATGCCGAGTGCTGCACTGCGCGCGCTGCGCGCGCCGCGGTCCGGTGGCCAGACCGATGGTCGCCGGCGCTTAAGCGACGTCAACGAAATGCGACTGGCTCGGAAAGCCATCGTTGGTCGTTCGTGCAAACGAGTGCCGATCCGTACGACCGTTCATCCGGCGCGGTGCGCGCGAAGCGGAACCGTCATTTTCCGATACAGAAGCGCGAGAAGATCTCGCCCAGCAGATCGTCGGCCGTGAACTCGCCGGTGATCGAAGAAAAGGCGCGCTGCGCGGCGTGCAGGTCTTCGGCAAAGAGCTCGATCGCAGGTGCATTTCCGCCGGCGTGCCGCGCCGCACTGGCGAGATGCGTCGCCGCGTCGTCCAGCGCTGCCAGCTGCCGCGTCCGGGCGAGGAATGCATTTTCGGTCGACATTTCCGTCCCGGCGCCGCGCCGGACGATGGACTCGAGCAGATCGACGCCCTCGCCGGTCAGTGCCGACAACCACACGTGCGTCTCCGGCGGCGCGGCGCACGCGCCGCCGGCAGGCACGCGCGCATTGCCATCTGTCACGTGTGCGTCGACAGGCACGAGATCGCATTTGTTGTGAACGACGACGCGCCGGGCGTGGGCGGGCGTGCCCGGTTCGAGCCGCACCGATGCCCGGGCCACCGCGTCGCGTGCGTCGACGATCCAGAGCACGACATCGGCACGCGCGATCGCCGCATGCGCGCGGGCGATCCCGAGGCGTTCGACGACGTCGTCGGTTTCACGCAGGCCCGCCGTGTCGATCACCGTCACCGGCACGCCGCCGATCTCGACCAGCCGTTCTATCGAATCGCGGGTCGTGCCCGGAACGGCGGTTACGATGGCAGCATCGTCGCGCACGAGACGATTGAGCAGACTCGATTTGCCGACGTTCGGCGCGCCGACGAGAACCACCGTCAAGCCGTCGCGTAGCACGGCCCCCGCGCGCGCGCGATCGAGCACGCGCGAAAGCCGTTCGCGGATTGCCGTCAGCCGCGCGTCGACGTCGCCATCGCGCAGCGGCTCGACGTCCTCGTCGGGAAAATCGAGCGTCGCCTCCGTGTACATCCGCAACGCGACGAGCGCCTCGCGGAGCGCACCGATCTCGCGCGAGAACTCGCCCGACAGGCTGCGTGCCGCGGCTCGCACGGCAGCGGCCGTCGATGCCTCGATGACGTCCGCGACGCTCTCGGCCTGCACGAGGTCCAGCTTGCCGTTCAGGAACGCGCGTTTGGTGAACTCGCCGGGCTCGGCAAGCCGCGCGCCGAGTTGCACACAACGCGCCACGAGCAGGCGCATGACCGCAGGGCCGCCGTGACCGTGCCACTCGACAACGTCTTCGCCGGTGTACGAGTGCGGCGCGGGAAAGAAGAGTGCAATGCCCGTATCGATCGCCGTGTGATCGCACCCGCGAAACGCGACGAGCGTCGCGCTGCGCGGCTCGAGCGCCCGACCCGCGACGCCGTCGATCAGCGCACCGAGGTCGCGACCCGAGACGCGGACGATGCCGATCCCGCCACGACCCGGCGGCGTCGCGACGGCGACGATCGGCGCCTCCGGCACGACCTTCGACGCCGCCATTGCACCCTCCCCGTTGCCGATCCCGACCGACGCCGGCGGCGCGGCTAGCGGCGCTTCGCGAGCGCGACGGCTGCTTCGCGCTCGAGCATCCGGTTCATCTGCCATTGCTGCGCGATCTGCAGCAGGTTGTTGACGAGCCAGTACAGCACGAGGCCCGCCGGGAAGAACAGGAACATGATCGAGAACGCGACCGGCATGAACTGCATGACCTTCGCCTGCACCGGATCGGAGATCGGCGTTGGCGACAGGCGCACCTGCAGGTAGGCGGTGATCGCGTAGACGACTGGCAGGATGAACCACGGATCCGGCGCCGAAAGGTCGTGTATCCAGCCGATCCACGGCGCGTGCCGCAATTCGACCGCGGACAGCAGCGTCCAGTACAGCGCGATAAACACCGGGATCTGCACCATGATCGGCAGGCAGCCGCCGAGAGGGTTGATCTTCTCCTGCTTGTAGAGCTCCATCATCTTGACCTGAAGCTGCTGCTTGTCGTTCGCGTACTGCGCCTGCAGCGCCTTCATCTTCGGCGCGACGATCTTCATCTTGCCCATCGACCGCGCCGAGGCGGCGTTGAGCGGGAAGAACGCGGCCTTGATCATGATGGTCATCACGATGATCGACCAGCCCCAGTTGCCGAGAAGAGAGTGCAGCCATTTCAGCAGCGCGAACAGCGGTGCGGCGATGATCGTGAAGATGCCGTAGTCGACGACGAGGTCGAGGCCCGGCGCGAGCTTGGCGAGCGCGTCCTGATCCTGCGGACCGACGTACAGACGGGAGCTGACCACGCCGGTACCCCCCGGGGGAATAGTCGCCTGCGCGTACCTCACGCCGGCCGTGTAGAGGCCGTTGTCGAGCTTCGTCGTATAGAACTGGCGCGGCAGCTTCGAGTCGTCCGGCGGCAGCCACGCCGTCACGAAGTAGTGCTCGATCATGCCGATCCAGCCGTTGTCCGTCGCACGCGTATAGGCGGGCTTGCGGCTCGGGTCCGCCGCCTCCTTGTCGATCTCGCCGAAATCGACTTTCTTGAACTTGTCCTGCGCGTTGTAGACGACCGGCCCGACGAACGACGCGGGCGCCATCGAACTCTGCACGCCGACGTGCTTCGTGTCGCGCATCAGCTGGAAATACGCCTCGGGCTTGATCGGCGCCGTCCCGGCGTTGAAGACGTCGAACGCCACGTCGATGATGTAAGTGCCGCGATGGAACGTCAGCGTCTGGACGACCTTGTCGCCGTTGGCTGCCGTCGACTGCAGCTTCACCTCGAGGGTATCGGCGCCCGGCGCGAGCGCGCGCGGCCCGGGAAGCACCTCGTACGCAGTACGGTGGTTGGGGAGCCCGTCGCCGATCAGCCCGGCCTGCGCGACGAACGTGCGGTCCGCGCTGCGCTGCAGCGCGAGGTAGGGTTTCGCCGTGTCCTGCGTGTCGCGGTGCATGTCGAGCGCCACGCGCGTGATCGTCCCGCCGACCGAATCGATGTCAGCGACATAGAGGTCCGTCTGCACCTGGATCGTCTGGCCGGCCGGGGCCGCGGCGGTCGGCGCGACGGCGGGCGCCGCAGGCGCGGCGGTCGTGGCCGGCACACCCGCCGGCGATCCGGGGACCGCCGGCGCGGGCTGGCCGGCGGGCGACGTGCCGGGGGCGATCGCAACCGCGGCCACCGGGTTGTGATCCCGCTCCCA
>JBDTNI010000170.1:0-5522 GCA_039933815.1 Betaproteobacteria bacterium | reverse complement strand
ATTCGGCAATCGTTGGTGTCGCGCGCGAATGAGGTCATTCGGTCATTTAATAACGCGCGGCTCAATGCAATCGGGACGGCCTGCTTCGTGCTCGATTGACACGATCCTGAACACCTTGACGGGCGTGGGGAAGCCCTTGAGCGCGCGTTCGCCGAGTTCCTCAGCTTCCACCGCGCACTCGATGCGCCCCAGCGCCTTCTGATGGGTCAGGATCTCCCCGCCGCGGGCTTCGCCGCACAAACGCTGGGCGAGGTTCGTCACGGTGCCGATCGCGGCATAGTCGCGGCGCCCTTCGAAGCCGATGGCCCCGAGCGTCGCGAAGCCATGCGTGATGCCGATGCCGAGGTCGAGCGTGAAGCCGCGCCGTTGCCAGCGTTCCCGCAAGGCGACGAAGTCGCGCTGCAGCTCGAGCGCCATCCTGATGCCGCTTTCCGCAGGCTTTTCGAGCGGGACCGGGTCGTTGAAGAACAGCATCATGCCGTCACCCGCGAAATGCTCGATCGTCCCCTGGTAGGCAATCACGAGACGTCCCACTGCCGCGTGATATTCGGATAGCACGCCCATCACCTCCTCGGGCTCGGCCGTCTCGGTGAACGCCGTGAAGCCTCGGAGGTCAAGAAACATCACCGTGATTTCGCGCCTATGCGGCTCCAGCAGCCCCGCAGCGGCGCCGGCGACGATCAACTCGGCGATCTGCGGCGCGAAGAAGCCTTTCAGCCGGCCCATTCCTTCAAGCTGCGCAACCTGTTCGGCCACACGCGACTCCAGCCGCACGTTCCATTCGGCGAGCTGCCGGGCCTGGTCCTTGACCTCGTCCTGCAACGCCTTGATGCGCAACAGCGATTCCACGCGCGCAAAAAGCTCCGGCTGGTTGATGGGCTTGGACAGAAAATCGTCGGCGCCGGCCTCGATGCCAGTCACGCGCTCCTGCCGCGGATCGAGCGAGGTCACGAGCACGATCGGCAGCAGCGCGGTCGCCGGCGCCTCACGCAAGCGCCTGCATACGTCGTAGCCGGACAACCCGGGCATCATGACGTCGAGCAGCACGATGTCCGGCAGACACGCGGCGATCTTCGCCAGCGCCTCCTCGCCGGACTGCGCCGTGTCGACGCGATAGCCGCGCACCGACAGCAGGTCGGCGAGGAGCTTGACGTTGTGCGGCGTGTCATCGACGACCAGGACCGCTGGCGCGTCGCTCATGGCGGGGTCCCCAGCAGCCGGTTCACCGTGGCGAGGAAACCCTTGAGGCTGATCGGCTTGCTGACAAAGCCGTCGAAACCGGCGTCCGTGATCTGGCTCTGGTCCTGCAGCGTCACCGACGCGGTGACGGCGGCCACCGGGATGCCGCGCGTCCCCGGATCCGCGCGCAAATGCCGCAGCGCCTCAATACCGTTCATTCCCGGCAACTGGATATCCATCAGGACGAGATCGAAAGCGTGCGCCTTGGCGAGCGCGAGTCCCTCCTCGGCGCTGAACGCCTCCATGGTCGCGAAGCCCTTGGCCTGCAGGACGTCGCGGACCAGCTTCAGGTTCTTCTCGTTGTCCTCGATGATGAGCACGCGTTTCATTGAGCCGCCGACGGTAATGTGAACGTGAAAGTGGATCCCTTGCCGACTTCGCTTTTCAGCACGATCGCGCCGCCGTGCAGCTCAACGAAACGGCGCACGAGCGCGAGTCCGAGCCCGGTACCTTCCTGCTTGGTGAGATAGTCCCCGCCGGCCTGGCGAAACTCTTCGAACACGCGCTCCTGGTCCTGCGGCGCGATGCCGATGCCGGTATCGGCGACGGCCACCTCGATGCCGCTGCCGGCGCGCCGCGCGCGGACGAAGACGCTGCCGCCGTCCGGGGTGAACTTGACCGCGTTGGATAACAGGTTCACCACGATCTGCTTGAATTTGCGCTCGTCGGCGCTGATCAGCGTGACGTCGGAATTGACCTCTATCGACAGCGAGATTCCGTGGCGCTGCGCGCGTTCGCGGACCAGCATCGATGCGCTCTGCAGCGCGTCCGGCACGCCGAACACCGAGGGCTCGAGTTCCATCTTGCCGGCCTCGATCTTCGACAGGTCGAGAATATCGTTGATCAACGACAGGAGGTGCCGACCGGACGAGTGTATGTCCTTTAGATAGTCGTCCTGCTTGTCGTTGAGCTCGCCGAACATCCGCTCGAGCAGCACCTCGGAGAAGCCGATGATCGCGTTGAGCGGCGTCCGGAGCTCGTGTGACATGTTCGCCAGAAACTCGCTCTTGTGCTGGTTCGCCACCTCGAGCTCACGGCTCTTCTGCTGGATTTCGTTGAAGAGTCGCGCGTTCTGGATGGCGATCACCGCCTGGTCCGCGAACGTCTTGAGGAGCGTCAGATGCTTATCGGAGAATGCGCCGACGAACGAACGGCCGACCCACAGTGCGCCGATGCCCCTGCCCTCGAAGATCATCGGCGCGGCGACGATCGCGCGAAAGCCCACCAAGCCCGCCAGCTCGCGAGTGAGCGCCGGCGTTTCCCTAGCGTCGACGTCGGGATACTCGATGATGCGGCGCTCGATGATCGCGCGGCCCGACGCGGAGGCGTCGACAATGGGACGGGGGAAGATCTTCCGCAGCTCGTCGGCGCCGGGACCGACGTAGGCGCCGACGTCGAGCATGTTCTCGTCCCGGACGAGCATGACCCCGACGATGTGTCCGGCGAACAGGCGCTGGCAACTCTGAAGGATCACGTCGAACACTGGCCGCGCGTCGGCGACCGAGCTGCTGATCGCTGTCAGCACCTCGCCCGACGCCCGCTGCTGGTCGAGCGCTTCCTTCGTCTCGCTCAGCAGGCGCACGTTCTGGATCGCGATCACCGCCTGGTCGGCAAAGGTGGTAACCAGCTCGCGCTCGCGTGAGGAGAAGGGCCGCACTTGCTTGCGCCACATCACGATGACCCCGACGGGCTCGCCCTCCCGCAGCATCGGCACGCCGAAGATGCTGCGGAACCCGAACATCGCTTGCGCCTCCTTCCAGGCGTACGTGGGGTCGTCCTGCGCGTCATCGAGGTGGACGACCTGGCCCGTCTGGGCCACGAGGCCGATGACGGTTCCCGAGCCGGCGTGCACGGGATGATGCTGCATGAACTCGAACTGCTCGCTGTGCGCGCCGTACGCCACGACCATTTCGTAAGCGTCGCCTCGCCGAAGGTAGATTGCGCCCTTGTCGGACTTGCACAGCCGCGTCGCGTTCTCGATCAGCGTCTCGAGCACCGGCCGCAGCTCGAACGTCGTGCGGCTGATCGTCTTCAGTACTTCGGCCGTCGCGGTCTGCTGCTCGAGCGCCTCGGCGGTCTGGTTGAACAGGCGCACATTGTCGATCGCGATCGCTGCCTGGCGAGCGAACGTCTCCACGAGCGCCACCTGGTCCGGTGGGAACAGTCCCGGCGTCAGCCGGGCCAGGAAGATGCCGCCGTAGGCGTCCCCTTCGCGGGCGAGCGGCACCGCGAGCACCGCGCGACAGCCAAAGCTCAGCATGTTCTCCTTCGCGCCGGCATACTCCGAGTTGAGCAGCGGCTGCACGTCGGCCAGGTGCAGCGTGTGTCCCTCCCGTATCGCGCGGCCGGTGACCGACGTGCGGTCGAATGGCACGGCCACGGTCAGCTTCGTCTGAGCGCCGCCCTTGAGCCGTCCCTCCCAGTACTCCGCCGCCGAGATCAGCCGTTGCCCGTCGACGAGCATAATCCGCGCGAAAGGCGCATCGCACAGTTGCGCCGCTCGCTCGGCGACCGTGTCGAGCACCGGCTGCACGTCGGTGGGCGAGCCGGAGATGACGCGCAGGATTTCGCTGATCGCGGTCTGCTGGTCGAGCGAATGCGTTAGCTCGCGCGTGCGCTCGTCCACCTTCCGCTCCAGGCCCGCATAGGATTCGCGCAGCCGGTCCGTCATCCGGTTGAACTGGCTCGCGAGCCCTTCGAGCTCGTCGCCGGAGCGCACATCGATCTTCTGGTCGAGGTTGCCTTCACCGATTCGCTGCGCGCCTTCCTGGAGCACGGCGATTGGCCGCATCATTCTGCGGACGTAGACGAGGCTGGCAACGATCGAGACGACGAGTCCGATCAGCAGCAGGACCACCGTGCGCAGGATCGACGCATCGAGCGTTGCGTAGACTTCCGCCACCGGCTGCTCGACGAAGACTTTCCAACCCAGCGGGTCGATGGGCGCGAACGCGGTGAGCACCTCGCTGCCGTTTGCGACCCGCGCCAGCCGCGCCGGATCCTTGGGCACGCCAGCCAGCGCCTCCTTGACGTGCTCCAATCCGGACAGGTCGGTCTTCTGGAGGACAAGGGCGATGTCGGGGTCGGCAACGAGATGACCGCCTCCGTCGACGACATACGCTTTGCCCTTGTCGCCGATGCGGATCCTGGACACGACATCCCAGATGAATTTGAGATTGACGTCCGCGATGGTCACGCCGCCCGCTTCACCGCCCGACCACACGGCGATCGTCATGTACGGTTCCGTTTCCTTGCGAAAGTACACGGGGCCGAAATAGGTCGTGCCCGGCCGTGCGCCGATGAACGCCGGGTCTTGCGAACGATCGTGCTCGCTGCCAGCGACGTCCATGGCTAGGCGCGACACCTGCAGTTCCTCGCGCCCGAACGCGTCGACTTGCGCGATATCGGTTACCGCCGGCACCTGGCGGAGGAGCTTCAGGAACTCGATGCGCCGCTCCTCGGCGCCCGCCTGGCCAAGTTGCGGGAGCGCCGCGAACCCCAGTTGCTGCTCGATCTGCAGGATGAACTGCTCGATGCGCGCGGCGGCCGCGACGGCCTTTTCATGCTGGACCAGCGACAGGGCCGCCTTGTTCTCCTGGTACGAGAAATAGATGCCGATCGCGCCGCTGGTAAGAAGCGCGCCGCAGACCAGCGCCATGACCAGCACCACGTACTTGCGGAACAGCCGTCCGCGTCCCAGCACCTGGCTGGCGATGGTTGCCGCAGCGGTCACGCCGGCAATCCGCGCGCAACCGCGTCGAAGCGTGGATTACGACAGGCCATGATTACTGCGCGCCTTCTCGCGGTGGACAGGCGGGAGAGTGTGTAGCGGCAGGGGCCACATGACAATGGGCACGCGACGGCCCGCGGGTCGTGTCTTGAGATGTGGTGCAGTACGAAACGCGGAAATCTGTCTTACCTAACCGAGCCACCTCTGGACGGCTGCTCGAATGGCAGGTCGGCCGGCTTCGCGCCCCTCAGGACCTTGTCGACGAAATCGGCGGCTCGCCGATGCAGCGAGGGCAGGTTCGGTCCGAACGACATCAACCCGCCGGTGTCGACGAAAAGGCGGTTGTCGTACACCGCGGGAATGCGCGTCCGGGCTGCGAACGAGATGAGTTCCGGCGCGTACGTATAGAGGGCGCATGCCCTGTTGCGTTATCGACGACCGGCGCACGAGGGATTGCCGTCGCGGCTTTCGAACCAGGTTTGCGAGCGCAGCTTGCGCTTGGATTTCTTCGCCATGCCTTCCTAGTGCCGACTCAGTGGCCTGGCACGCGGCA